>JANREF010000224.1 GCA_030726195.1 Burkholderiaceae bacterium
CCACCGAGGTTGACATGATTGACTTGTACACAGCGGCCACACCCAATGGCCACAAAGTTTCCATCGCGCTAGAAGAAATGGGCTTGCCCTACACCCTCAAGGTGTTGGACCTTGGCGCAGGCGAGCAAAAACAGCCCGCGTTTTTGGCCCTGTGCCCCAACGGGCGCATCCCCGCCATCGTCGACCACGAGGCCAACGACTTGGCCATTTTCGAGTCCGGTGCCATCCTCATGTACTTGGCCGAAAAAACCGGGCAGTTCATGCCCACCGATGTGGCAGGGCGCAGCCGCGTGTTGCAGTGGTTGATGTTTCAAATGGGCGGCGTCGGCCCCATGATGGGACAGGCCAACGTCTTCTTTCGTTACTTTCCAGAAAAAATCCAGCCCGCCATCGACCGCTACCAAGGCGAAACCAAGCGCTTGTTTGGCGTACTCAACACCCACCTAGAGCGCAACGAATACTTGGCGGGTGACTACTCGATTGCCGACATGGCCAACTGGGCATGGGTGCGCACACACCGTTGGTCGGGCGTGGAGCTAGACGGCATGCCCCACCTCAAGCGCTGGCGCGACGCCATTCGCGCACGCCCAGGCGCGCAGCGCGGCATAGAAGCACCACCGTCCAGCATAGACCTCACCAAAGATGGCGACGAGGCGGCCAAGCGCTTCTCCCAAGAGGCTTTGAAAATGGTTCAAACAGGCAAGCAGTCATGAAGCTCTACACCGCGCCACGCGCGCCCAACCCCAAACGTGTTCGCATGTTCATGGCCGAAAAAGGCCTGTCCGCCGATGCCATAGAACTCATCAACGTGGACCTCAACGCGGGCCAGCACAAGCTGCCTGAATTTGTCAGCAAAAGCGCCATGGCGCGCATACCCGCACTGGAGCTGGACGACGGGCGCATGCTGTGCGAAAGCCGCGCCATTTGCACCTACCTCGATGCGCTGTACCCACAGCCGGTGTTGATGGGCAGCACAGGCGAGCAGCGCGCCTTCATTGAAATGACCGACCGCTACGTCGAGTGGTACATCATGCTGCCTTTGGCCAGCTGGATACGCAACACCCACCCGGGTTTGGCGGTATTGGAAGGGCGTCAGTTTGCCGAGTTTGGCCTGCACCAAGCGCCCAAATTTGAGGCCGGTGTGCAGTGGCTAGACCAGCAGCTGAGCAAGCAAGCCTGGGTCGCTGGCGATGCTTTCAGCATTGCCGACATCACCGCGTTTTGCACGCTGGAGTTTGCGCGCTTGGTCAAGTTCAAAGCGGTGGACAAAGGCTTTCACCATGTCGCGCGTTGGCACGCCGCCATGGCGGCCAGGCCCAGTGCCACAGCGGGCAACGAGTAACGCCTAACGTCTAACGTCTAACGTTTTACGTTTAACGTTTAACGTTTGAGCAACTTACCCAAGTAGCGCCCCGTGTGGCTGGCCTCTACTTGCGCCACATCTTCGGGCGTGCCTTGGGCCACCACATAGCCGCCGCCCGAGCCGCCTTCTGGGCCAATGTCTATGATCCAGTCGGCGGTTTTGATCACGTCCAAGTTGTGCTCAATCACCACAATGGTGTTGCCCGCTTCACGCAGCTGGTTGAGCACCTTGAGCAGCAGCTCAATGTCGGCAAAGTGCAAGCCCGTGGTGGGCTCGTCCAAAATGTAAATCGTGCGTCCGGTGTCGCGCTTGGACAGCTCCAAGGCCAGCTTCACCCGCTGCGCTTCGCCGCCCGACAAGGTGGTGGCGCTTTGGCCCAAGCGTATGTAGCTCAGGCCCACATCCAGCAGTGTTTGCAGCTTGCGTGAAATCGCTGGCACGGCGCTGAAAAACTCGGCGGCTTGCTCCACCGTCATGTTCAGCACATCTGCAATGTTCTTGCCCTTGTACAACACCTCCAGCGTTTCGCGGTTGTAGCGTTTGCCGTGGCACACGTCACACGGCACATACACATCGGGCAAAAAGTGCATCTCCACTTTCACCATGCCATCGCCTTGGCAGGCTTCACAGCGCCCGCCCGCCACGTTGAACGAGAAGCGCCCTGGGCCATAGCCGCGTTCGCGCGCGGTGTTGGTCTCGGTCATGAGCTCGCGTATGGCGGTGAACATGCCGGTGTAGGTTGCGGGGTTGCTGCGCGGTGTGCGCCCAATGGGCGACTGGTCCACGTTGATGACCTTGTCTACCAGCTCCAGGCCCAGCACCTCGTCACACGGCGCGGGCTCGTCGTGCGCGCGGTACAGCGTGTGCGCCAAGCTGGCGTACAGCGTTTCATTCACCAAGGTGGACTTGCCCGAGCCCGACACGCCCGTCACGCAGGTGAGCAAGCCCAGCGGGAAGTCCACGCTCACGCCTTTTAAGTTGTTGCCGGTCGCGTTCACCACACGAATGGCATCGCGCCCTGTGCGCGCCAAGCGCTGCTCAGGCACGGCAATGCTGCGCACGCCACTGAGGTATTGGCCGGTTAAAGAGTTGGGGTCTGCCGCCACTTCGTGTGGCTTGCCTTGCGACATCACGCGCCCGCCATGCACGCCAGCGCCTGGCCCCATGTCGATCACGTAGTCGGCGTCCCGAATCATGTCTTCGTCGTGCTCCACCACCAACACGGTGTTGCCCAAGTTGCGCAAATGTTTGAGCGTGCCAATGAGGCGGTCGTTGTCGCGCTGGTGCAAGCCAATGCTGGGCTCGTCCAGCACATACATCACACCCGTGAGGCCAGAGCCAATTTGGCTGGCCAAGCGAATGCGCTGCGCCTCGCCGCCAGACAAGGTGTCTGCACTGCGCTCAAGGCTCAAGTAGTTCAGGCCCACATCGTTCAAAAACTTCAGACGCGAACCAATCTCACGCACCACCTTGTCGGCAATGTCGGCTTTCGCGCCGCGCATGATCAGCTTGGTGAAGTACTGCTGGGCTTCGCCCAGCGTCACATGGCTGATGTCAAAAATAGCGCGGCGTTGCTCGCCTTCACCAATGAACACATGGCGGGCCTCGCGGCGCAGGCGCGTACCCTTGCAGTCCGCACAAGGCTTGGTGGAACGGTAGCGGCCCAACTCTTCGCGCACGGCGTTGGAGTCGGTCTCGCGCAAGCGGCGCTCAAAGTTGGGCAATATGCCCTCAAACGGGTGCTGCTTGGCCACCTTTTTGCCAGCCGATTCGCCAGAGCCCAAGATGTAGTGAAACCGAATCACCTCGTCGCCCGAGCCAAACAAAATGGCCTTCTGAATGTCTTCGCTGAGCGACTCAAACGGCGCGTCTATGTCGAACTTGTAGTGCTTGGCCAGCGACTCCAAAATGGCAAAGTAATACGCATTGCGCCTGTCCCAACCCTTGATGGCACCACTGGCCAAGCTCAGGCTGGGGAAGGCCACCACGCGCTCGTGGTCAAACACATCGGCATGGCCCAAGCCGTCGCAGCTCGGGCAAGCGCCCATGGGCGAGTTGAACGAAAACAAGCGCGGCTCCAGCTCGCCCAGCGAGTAGGTGCACGCCGGGCACGCAAACTTGGCGCTGAACAAGTGCGACGTGGTGTGGTCCATCTCCAGCGCAATGGCGCGCCCTTCGGCCAAATTGAGCGCGGCTTCAAAGCTCTCCGCCAAGCGCTGCTGCATATCCGGGCGCACTTTCAGGCGGTCCACCACCACGTCTATGTCGTGCTTTTTGGTTTTCTCTAAGGTGGGCAAGTTGTCTGCATCCACCACTTCGCCGTTGATGCGAAACCGCACATAGCCTTTGGCCTGCATGTGGGCAAACAAGTCCAGGTACTCGCCTTTTTTCTCGCGCGCCACCGGGGCCAAGATCATGATCTTGGTGTCCTCAGGCAGGGCCAACACGGCATCCACCATTTGGCTCACGCTTTGCGCTTGCAAAGGCAAGTCGTGCTCGGGGCAGTGGGGTGTGCCTGCGCGTGCAAACAGCAAACGCAGGTAATCGTGAATTTCCGTCACCGTGCCCACGGTCGAGCGCGGGTTGTGGCTGGTGGCTTTTTGCTCAATGGCAATGGCCGGGGACAAGCCCTCGATCAAGTCCACATCGGGCTTGTCCATCAGGTGCAAAAACTGCCGCGCATAGGCCGACAGGCTTTCCACATAGCGGCGCTGACCCTCGGCATACAAGGTATCAAACGCCAAGCTGGACTTGCCCGAGCCGCTCAGGCCCGTGATCACCACCAACTCGTGGCGCGGGATGTCTAGGTCTATGTTTTTCAGGTTGTGCGTACGCGCGCCGCGCACACTGAGCACGCCCGCACCACTACCGACAACGCCTCCAGAGGGCTTGGAAATGACAGACATCAAGGAATTTTCGGGAGAGTTCACAGCGCACACACCAAACAAACAGGCAACCAAGCATGATAACGCGCCCGCACCCG
>JANREF010000225.1 GCA_030726195.1 Burkholderiaceae bacterium
GTTTTTGTGGAAACAGGCTTGGTGGTCATGCCCTTTTTGCCAGGGGATTCGTTGTTGTTTGTGGTGGGTGCCATGGCCGCGCGCGGCAGCCTAGACCTGCAAACCGCCATGGCCTTGTTGCTGGTGGCCGCCATTGCGGGGGACCAGCTCAACTACACCATTGGGCGCTACATTGGGCCCAAGGCGTTTCAGTGGGAGGACTCCCGCTGGTTCAACCGCAGCGCCTTCGACAAAGCCCACGCCTTTTACGAACGCTACGGTGCCATCACCATTGTGCTGGCCAGATTTATGCCGTTTGCGCGCACCTTTGCCCCGTTTGTAGCGGGTGTGGCGCACATGGACAGGCGCGTGTTCACCATGTTCAATATCCTGGGCGCGCTGCTGTGGGTGGTGGGTGTGACGCTGGCGGGCTACTTGTTTGGCAACCTGCCGTGGGTGAAGGCCAACCTGGAGTTCATCATTTGGGGTCTCATATTGATACCCGGCCTGATTGCCATTGTGGGTGCCTTCAAGGCCAAGCGCCAGGACCAAGTGCAGCCTTAATCGCAGCCCCAAACGAGGTTCCAAGCGCTGCTGCTTACACCGAACGTGGGCGACTTATGCCGGGGTGTTGGTCTGTTGAATGGGCGCCGCGCCGTGGCCTGACGTGCCAACTGGCATGAGGGCGGCAGCTGGGCGTTGCGTTTGGGTTGATGTCGGCGTTGGTCTTATTTGGTTTTTATTGCTTTGAAATTTTTTATTTTTATTTCGATTTTTAGATTGAGCCGGGGGCCAAGCACCCCAGCCGAAGGGAGCAAGCGCACATGGCCAGTATGAACATACCGTATCTGTCACAAGACGACTTGATAGGGCTGGGGCTGAGCACCCACCAAGTGGTCGACAGCATAGAGCGCACCATTCGCGGCAGCGTTGAAGGCCGGGTGTGGGCCGCCCCCAAAGCCGTGATCACCCCGCCTGGCGATGCGCGTTACATGATGGCCGCATTGGCCGCCATGGATGGCCCTTCGCTGCTGGCCGTTAAAACGGTGGTCTTAAACCCGCACAACACCGAGCTCGGCTTGCCGCAAATCAACGGCTTGGTCACCATGCTGGACAGCGTGTCTGGTCTGCCTGTGGCGGTGCTGGATGGCAACTGGGTCACCGAAGTGCGCACCGCGGGCTTGAGCGCGTTGGCCGCCAAACACATGGCCAATCCAAACGCCACAACCATAGGTTTTGTGGGCTGTGGTGCGCAAGCGCGCAGCCACCTGGACGCGTTTGCCGCCTTGTTTGACCTAGAGCACATGGTGTACTTTGGGCGTGGCCCAGCCAACCAAGAGCGCCTGGCCCAACAAGCCCAAGCGCTGGGCCTGCGCACCACGGCATGCGCGTCCGGGCAAGAGGTGTTGCAGTCCTGCGACCTGTTGGTGACGACTGTGACGCACACCGGCGGCGCAGCCCCGTTTTTAGATGCATCGGGCATGAAGCCAGGCGCATTTGCGGCCGTCGTCGACCTAGCTGCCCCGTGGCAGCGCGACAGCTTCGCTGCGCTGGACCGCGTGGTGATTGACGACCTGCAGCAAGAGGCCGCCTTGCCCAACAAACTGTGCAACCCTGCCTTCATCCACGGCGACTTGACCGGCTTGGTCACAGGCACTACCGCCGGGCGCACCCACCCCAACGACCGAGCCGCCTTCGTCTTTCGCGGCCACGCCCTTGGTGACTTGGCGCTGTCGGCCTTGGCACTGCAAACTTACCAAGCGCTTGAGGCGGGGCGGTCAGTTGGCTGAGATGCCCACCGTGATGCGCTGTTGTTGGGTGTGCTGTTGTTAGGTGTGCTGTTGATAGGTGCTGGGCTGATCTGGCGTGTGCGAGCAACGCACAGTCGGGTACAGGGCGCGCCCGACCTTAAATCTGGCGGCTGCGTGCCAGTGGTGGGTTGCTGGCGAAGTAGCGTTCTATGCCGCGCATGAGGGCGTCGGCCAGTTTGTTTTGGTAGTCCTGGCTTTTGAGGCGGCGCTCTTCGTCGGGGTTGCTGATGAAGGCGGTTTCTACCAACACGCTGGGAATGTCTGGTGCTTTGAGTACGGCAAAGCCTGCTTGCTCCACGCGCGGCTTGTGCAGCTTGCCAACTTCACCCAAGTGGCTGAGCATGGCCGCACCTAGGCGCATGCTGTCGTTGATTTGCGCGGTGGTGCTCATGTCCAGCAAGGCGCGGTTGACGGTGGCGTCTGCGCTGGCGCTGTTGATGCCGCCAACCAAGTCGGCGGCGTTTTCTTTTTTGGCCATCCAGCGTGCGGCGGCGCTGGTGGCACCTTTGGTGCTGAGCGCAAACACACTGGCACCTTGTGGTCTGGCGGTGTAAAACGCGTCGGCATGCAGGCTGATGAGCAGGTCTGATTGCACGCGGCGTGCTTTTTCTACCCGTTTGTGCAGGGGCACAAAGTAGTCTTTGTCGCGCGTCATGAAGGCGCGCAGCGGGTTGCCGTTGACGGTCGATTGGTTGATGCGGTCTCGCAGCTTGAGCGCAATTTGCAGCACCACGTCTTTCTCCCGCGTGCCGTTGGGGCCAATCGCACCGGGGTCTTCGCCGCCGTGCCCGGGGTCTAGCGTGACGACGATGATGCGGTCGGTTTTGCGTGCGCGACCTTGTTGGGCAGCTGGTGCTTTGGCTTGTGTGGTGGGCGTTGGCGCGCTGCCTTTGCCTTGTGCCTTCGCGCCAGCTTTGGCTTGCACAGTGCCGGCTACTGCGGGCGGGCGCGGCAGGCCTTCGCCTTTTTGGGCCAGTAGGTCGCCCAATGGGTCGTCGCTGTCTCGGGCTGGCGCGGCTCGGGCCGTGGTGGTTGTGGTTGTGGTTGTGGCGCTACCCTCTTGTTTGCCAATGTCGGCAATCACGTCCTCAATCGATGCCAGTCGCTGTGAGATGAGCTCGGCCAAAGGGTCAGGCGCGGCAGTGGGGTATAGGTCAAACACCAGGCGGAATTGGTAGGGCGTGATGGGTTGCAGGGTGAACACCTGAGGCAGCACGGGCTGCTTGAGGTCTAGCACCAAGCGCACCACGTCTGGCGCGAATTGCCCCACGCGCACGCCAGCAATGTTGGGGTCGTCGGGCAGGACTTTGCTGACCAGCTCACGCAGGTCGGGCATGAGCGCCATGCCCTTGATGTCTACGGCCAGCCGAGGCGGGTCGGCCACAAACGTCTGGCTGTAGCTCAGGGCTTGGTCAGATTCGATGGTGACGCGACTGTAGTCAGGCGAGGGCCACATGCGCACGGCCACAATGTTGGCCCCCCAGGCGATGTCGGCTTTGGTGAGCGTGAGCAGCAGCGTGCTGGCACTCAGGCCCGCGCGTAAGAGCTCGCGGCGCTTCATAAGGTTGAGCCTGCCTTGCTGGGCGCAACGGCTTGGGCCAGGGCTTGACCAGCGGGGGTGAGCGCACGCAGTGTGACCACGCGCTGGTCGTCACTGTGTTCGGCTTGCCAAGTGATGTGCATGTGCAGGTCTGCCATGGGCATCAAGTGTGCCACTCTGGTGGGCCACTCCACCAGCTTGAGGCCTGGGGCGGCAAATTGCTCTCTAAAGCCTGCATCTTCCCATTCGCGTTCGTCTTCAAAACGGTAGAAGTCAAAGTGCGCGATGGCCAAGGCTTGGCCGCCCAGCTCACCGTCGTGTGGCTCAACGATGGCGTAGGTGGGGCTTTTGATGCGCCCGACGACGCCCAATGCGCCGAGTAAGTGGCGCACAAAGGTTGTTTTGCCGGCGCCCAAGTCACCCTCTAGCGTGATGGTGGCGTTGGCTAGCGCGGCATGGCCTGCCAGCGTTTGGGCAAACTGCGCCGTGGCAGCCTCGTTGGGCCATGTGACTTGGTAGCTCATGGCAAGCGCAGGGCTTCCAGCAACGCCTGCGCTCGTGAAGTGCGGCGACGGGGCGACTGATAAAAATGGGCTGACGAGGGTGGGGCAGACATATACCTACAATTTGACCATGCAAACGCTCCCCACACATTGGCCAGAAACCATCGTTGAACAACTCAACGAATGGGGGCGAGCCCTAGGATTCTCGCAAATTGGCGTGGCCGATGTGGATTTGACCCACGCGCAGCCCGGTTTACTGGCGTGGCTGGACGCTGGCTTCCATGGCGGCATGGACTACATGGCCAGACACGGCACCACCCGAGCCAAGCCCGCCGAACTGGTGCCGGGCACTGTGCGTGTGATCACGGCGCGCATGAATTACTTGCCCACGGTGCGCGCTAACTCGGCAGTAGACAGCGCGGATACCGCAGCAAACGCGCAAGGCCACGAACCACACGTCAACTCGTCGCAGAACCACAGCGAACCTAACGACAG
>JANREF010000226.1 GCA_030726195.1 Burkholderiaceae bacterium
TGGCCAGCATGGCTTGGCCAATCACGTTGTTGATTTTGTGCGCGCCGGTGTGGTTCAAGTCTTCGCGCTTGAGGTAGATTTGCGCGCCGCCCATTTCACGGCTGGTGCGCGCGGCATGGTAGATGGGGCTGGGGCGTCCCACAAAGTGGGCCAATTCGTAGTTGAACTCGGCCAAAAACGCGGGGTCGTGTTGGTAGCGGGCGTAGGCGTCGCGCAACTCGGCAATCGCGTGGGTGAGGGTTTCGCTTACAAAGCTGCCGCCGTAGGGGCCAAAGTGGCCGCGTGCATCGGGTTGCTGGTAGTTGTCCATGGGAATGCCTCTATTTGAAAATCGGTGACGGTGTGCCCCTGGCGCTACGCCTGTAGCCGCAAGTGCTGCGGCCTGCAGTGGGTGTGCGCAAAAAGCGTGGAATTCAGGTTGCTTGCCTTGCCCGCCTGGTAGGGCGCGCGTGTTGCAGCAGCGTTGGGCTTAAGCGCTGCGCACGGCTTGGCAAAAAGCCAGCATGCGAGCGCGGTCCTTGATGCCTTTGGCTTGCTCTATGCCAGAGCTGACATCAACGGCCCAAGGCCTAGCCAGGCGTATGCCATCGGTCACGTTTGCAGGCGTGAGTCCACCAGACAAAACGAGGCGATGGCTGGCGTTTAGTTCGGGGTGTGACCAAGGGAAGGCTGTCCAGTCAAATGAGTGTCCTCCGCCGCCGTAGGCGTCAATTTTTGCATCGAGCAAAATGGCCTGGGCTGGGCGGTACTGTTTGTTGAATTGTAAAAGATCAAAGCCCGCTGCGCCTAAACCCGTTGGGACACGTGCGACTTTCCAAAAGGGCAGGCCCAATTGCTGGCTGAGCTGCTCACATTCGGCCAGAGTTTCCTCCCCATGAAACTGCAATACCGCACCTGGCGCTTGCGCCACGGCGGCCTGAACGTCCTGGGCCTGCGCATTGACAAACAGCAGCACGGGCGTGATGTGGCTGGGCAGCATGGCTGCGAGCACGCCAATACGCTCGGGCGTCACAAACCGGGGGCTCTTGGGGTAGCAGACAAAGCCCACGTAGTCGGCACCCACGTCTATGGCGTCTTGCACATCGACTTCACGGGTAAAGCCGCACAGTTTGATGCGCGGTGTGTGGTGGCCGGTGTGCGGTTGGTCGGTGGTGGCAGTTGTCATAGCGGCAGGCTGTCAAAGGCAGGCGTGTCGGTGGGCAGCGCCCACTGCGCGTCGTAGGTCGGGCCTAAGAAGTACAGGCCGCTGGGGCTGAAGGTGGGCGAGGCTGCGTCTCGGCTGCGTGCGGCCAGTACATCTTGTATCCAGTTGACGGACTGGCGTCCCAGCCCAATATCCACCAAGCAGCCCATGATGTTGCGGATCATGTGGTGCAAAAACGCATTGCCTTCAAAGTCCAGGCGTATGTAAGCGCCGCGCTGCGACAGGTCGGCACGCAGCAAGGTTTTGATAGGCGTAGGCGACTGGCACTGGGCGGCTCGGAACGAGGAAAAGTCGTGCTCGCCCAGCAGGTGTTGCGCGGCAGCGGCCATATTGGCCGCATGCAGTGGTTGGTGAATCCAGCCCACACGCTGCGTGTCTAAGCAAGGGCGCACACCATCAGCCATGAGTATGTAGGCGTAGCGTCTTGTGCGTGCACTGGCGCGCGCGTGAAAAGCGCGCGGCACCACGCGGGCCCATTGCACGGCAATGTCGCTGGGCAAATAGCGGTTGGTGCCACGCACCCACGATGCTTGGTCGCGCTCAACGGGCGTGTCGAAGTGCACCACTTGCATGAGGCCGTGCACGCCAGAGTCGGTGCGCCCAGCGCACACGGTGCTGATGGGCTCGCCTGCGGTGAACTGCTGCAGCGCGCGCTCAAGCTTGTCTTGTATGGTGTTGCCGTCGACTTGGCTTTGCCAGCCAAAATAGGCCGCACCTTGGTAGGCCACGCCCAAGGCAATGCGCTGCGTGGTGGGGGCGGCCTGTGTGTCTGGTGCGCTCAAGGCTTGTCTTTGAGGTCTAGGTCAGCGGCACGCAAGTCGGTGAAGCCGTCCAAGTTGCTGGCAGCGGGTGCACCGTACAGACTGTTGTCGGGGTCTAGGTCCAGGCCCCATTCGCAGCACTGTTGCCACTCAATGGAGTCGTGCTCAACCAGCAGCTCCAGCTCACGTGCGGTGGCCTCAAACGCCAGCTGCGCGCCGCGCTCGCGGTGGAACTGCAGCAAGGCCATGTAGTAGTCGGGGCGGTCGGTATGGTAGGCCAGCGCTTGGTTGAGCGTGTGTATGGCCAAGTCTTCAAAGCCCGAGGACCACAAGCTGCGTGCTTTGCTCAATGGGTCTGCATCGTCCAGGCCTTGTGTGGGGTCGTCTTGTGAGCCAATGGGCTCTACATCTTGCACACCTGTGGCGTGATCGTAGCCGTCGTTGGCATCGTCCCGCATCATGTACGCGGCTTCATCACCGTGCATGACGGGGTCACCTTCGTTGGTAGGCGCACCAGACTGCGTGCGCTTGGGCATGAACAGCCAAGCCAGCAAGGCCAACAAGGCCAGAGCTATAGGCCAAAACAAGGGGTGCTTCACCTGTGGGTGCTGCCAAAACGCATGGCTCTTGATGGTCGCACCCCATGCGCTCAACTTGTCCGAGAACGACTGGCCACTGTGAGGGGCTACTGCGGCGGTGTTTGTGTTGCTTGGTTTGCTTGGGTCGGTTGAGGCAGTTGTTGTGGTTGTTGCGGCCACTTCTTTCAGTGCAACCCCGCCTGCGCTACCTGTGGCAACGGCTGCAGCTGAGGCCGCTGAGGCAGGTGCGACCGGTAAGGCGGTGGCGTCTGTTACTTGGCCGGCGCTGGCTGGGTTGTTCAGCTCGGCTGCCAGCGCTTGCAGCTCTTTGATGCGTTGTTGCGCGGCGGCTTCCCGTTGTGCGGCTTGCGCAGCCGCTTGCTCTTGCGCCAAGGCCTCCAGCGCGGCAGCGTCCTCGTTGGCAGCCTTTAGCTCCAAGCGGTCTCCTGTTGCACCCGCAGGAGCCTGCTCGGTCTGTACGCCGCCCTCAGTGGGGTTTTGCGTGTTGGTGGCTTGTGCGGTGTTGGCGGCCAAGCGCTGCTTGTAGGCCTCAAAGGCGGCGCGTTGTTCGGTCATCAGGCGCGCTGCCTCTGTATTGTCAACCGCTTGCACCTGTTCGGTGGTGGGCAGAGTGAGTGCAGCGCCTGTTTTGACCAAGTTGATATTGCTCTCTATGAAAGCGTTTGGGTTTTGGCGCTGCAGCGCAATGAGCGCTTGGTTGGCACTCACGTTTGGGCCAAAGCTGCTGAAGGCGCGGTCGATGATTTGGCTGGCAGTGTCTTTGGCCTCAACCGTGACCACGCTCAAGCTGGGCGCGGGCTCGGCATCGGGGCTGGGGGGAATGCGCAGTGCAAATTCGCGCTGCAGCACACCGGTGGCCGAGCGCACGGTGATGAGCAGGTCTGTATCGGCCGACGTGATGGGGTCGCGGGTTTTGATGTCTATGTAAGCCGTGGCATCTGGACGGCTGCGCACCACGGCATACATCACAGCCAAACTGCTTTGGTACTGCAGGCCTGCTTGTGCGTAGTTGCCCGGCGGGGCAGATGAGACGGTGACGGTGTTGACTTTGCTGGGGGGCAGGTCGCTCACCTCGATTTGTGCGTGCAGTGGCTCGCCTAGGCGCGACAGTACGGTGGCACCACCTACATCAATGGCCCATGCGTGGCTCGCACAGCTCAGGGCAAGCAGCGCGGCGCTGGCAGTGATCGTGCGTTGCGTCCCTGTGCTGGGTTGCGACTGGTTTGTGTTTCGAGGTGACATCACGTACTCCATCAAATGGCGGGTAAATTTGTATTACAAACAAACTGTAGCACCGAGTGCACGGGTGCCAGCCGTGCACACGAGGGGGCCGTGCTCGTCGCGTTACTGATCTAGAACAATGCGCAGCATGCGGCGCAGCGGCTCGGCCGCACCCCACAGCAACTGGTCGCCAATCGTGAAGGCACCCACGTACTCAGGACCCATGGCCAGCTTGCGCACGCGGCCAACTGGAATGCGCATGGTGCCTGTGACCGCCACGGGGGTTAAGTCTTGCATGGTGGCTTCACGGTTGTTGGGAACCAATTTGACCCACTCGTTGTCGGCCGCGATCATGGCCTCAATGTCTGCCACCGGCACGTCTTTCTTGAGCTTGAAAGTCAGTGCTTGGCTGTGGCAGCGCATGGCACCTACGCGCACGCAAAAACCGTCAACTGGGATGGCGGGCATATCAAAGCCTTCGCCCATACCCAAAATCTTGTTGGTTTCGGCCATGCCTTTCCACTCTTCTTTGGACATGCCGT
>JANREF010000227.1 GCA_030726195.1 Burkholderiaceae bacterium
GCTTTATTGGGCCGACCAGCCGCCGTCCATTTGCCATGACACGCCGCGGATGTTGCCGCTGGCGGGGCCACACAGAAACACGGCCAAGTCGCCCAGCTCTTCAGGTGTGGTGAATTGCATGGATGGCTCTTTCTCGGCCAACAGGCCACGCTTGGCTTCCTCGTTGGATACGCCCAGCGATGCGGCGCGGGCATCTACTTGCTTTTGCACCAGTGGTGTGAGCACCCAGCCCGGACAAATGGCGTTGCACGTCACGCCCGTGGTGGCGTTCTCTAGCGCTGTGACCTTGGTCAAACCCACAATACCGTGCTTGGCGGCCACGTAAGCCGATTTCTGCGCCGACCCAACCAAACCGTGCACGGATGCGATGTTGATGATGCGGCCCCAATTGCTCGCTTGCATGGAAGGCAGTGCCAAGCGGCTGGTGTGGAAGGCGCTGCTCAGGTTGATGGCGATGATGGCGTCCCAACGCTCGGTTGGGAAGTCCTGTACGGTGGCCACGTGCTGAATGCCTGCGTTGTTGACCAAGATGTCGCATTGGCCAAATCGCTTGGCGGTCGCAGCCATGAGGTCTTCAATATCGCTTGGTTTGCTCATGTCTGCACCGTGGTAGTCCACCTGCACACCCATGGCTGCAATCTCGTTCATGGCGCTTTGGTATTCGCCAAAACCATTCAACATGATGTTGGCGCCTTGGGCGGCCAGTTTTTTTGCGATACCCAAGCCAATGCCACTGGTGGAGCCGGTGACCAAGGCGGTTTTGCCGGCCAATGAAGGGGTGCTGTGAGTCATGGTGCGTGTCTATTCCAGTAATATGTGAATCAGGCTTGGGGCGTGCCCTTTGGCCGCTTACCCCGATATTATCTCTACGGACCCACCATGGCGCTGACACCTGAATTACTGTTTGTTGACAACTTGCCAGGTGCCTCCACAGTGGCCAATACACACCGCATGGCCTATTGGCTGTGGCAAGACCCTGCGTGCACCAACCCGCAGCACGTGGTTTTGTGTGTGCACGGGCTCACGCGCCAAGGCCGAGACTTTGATGCGTTGGCCCAAGCCTTGTCCAAACACTGCACCGTGGTGTGTACCGACGTGGTGGGGCGCGGGTACAGCGATTGGCTGAGTGAGCCCATGCAATACGCTGTGCCCACCTATGCCAGCGACCACATGGCGCTGATCGCACAGTTGGCTACGCAACAGGGCGCGACCAGCCTCGATTGGGTGGGCACCAGCATGGGTGGACTCATCGGTATGGCTGTGGCCGCGTTGCCCGATGGCGTGCTGGCGTTGCCCGTTCGCAAGTTGGTACTCAATGATGTGGGGCCTGCCTTGAACTTTGAGGGGCTGGCGCGCATTGGCGAGTACGTTGGCAAGTCGCAGCCCTTTGCATCTGTGCAAGACGCTGCCGACGCCATGTGGGTGTTGGCCAGTGGCTTTGGCCCGCACACGCCGCAGCAATGGCTGGACTTGTCTAGGCCCATGGTGCGGGCGCAGGGTGAGCAGTTTGTGTTGCATTACGACCCCAGCATTGCCAAGGCGTTCGAGTCGCTCAGCGCGCCAGGTGCGCGCGACGCCGTGGCACAAGGCGAGGCCGCATTGTGGGCCGCATATGACGCCATTCGCGCACCCACCTTGGTGCTGCGCGGTGCCGATTCTGACTTGCTAACCCAGCACACAGCCCAAGACATGACGCAGCGCGGCCCGCGCGCTCGGCTGCACGTGTTTCAAGGCGTGGGTCATGCGCCCACACTGATTGCCCCTGATCAACAAAACGCAGTGACACAATTTTTAGTTGGCATGCAATGAAGTCTCCCGAGAACGACCAACAGCAGCCCAGCGCCGACATCTTCGCGGCAGCGGACTTGGCATTTGCCCAGCCCGTGACAGATGCGCTGGAGCGTGCCCGTACGTTTTCGCACCCATTGCTGGCCAACGAGTGCATGGCCTCAGGCGAAAACACGTTCGCACATGCGCAAGCGGTGGCGCACATTTTGCGCACCATTGGCGGCTCGCAAGCCATGCAAGCGGCGGCTTATTTGGTGTACGCGTGTGCTCATTTGCAGCGCCCACGAGATGTCATTGCGCGTGCCTTTGATGAGAGCTACGCAGACTTGGCCGTAGAGGTGAACAAGCTCATACACCTGCAACGCCAAGCGCGGTTGCAAAGCGCCAAGCCCGGGCAAGCCGCGTTGGGCGACTTGGCGGCGACCTTGGCTGCCAATCAAACCGAGAACGTGCGAAAAATGCTGCTGGCTTTCTCGCGCGACCTGCGCGTGGTCATGCTGCGTCTAGCCTCTCGTTTGCAAACGCTGCGCTACTGTGCGGCCAGTAAAACACCGCCAGACTTGTCGGTGGCCAGCGAGGCGCTCAGCGTGTTTGCACCCCTGGCCAACCGGTTGGGCATTTGGCAAATCAAGTGGGAAATAGAGGATCTCGCATTCCGCTTCTTGGAGCCCACCACTTACAAAGAGGTGGCGCGTTTGTTGGACGAGAAGCGTGCGGAGCGCGAGGTCTACATGGCCCAAGCCGTGCACGACGTGCAACACGCGCTACACAACCAGGGCGTGGACGCGCAGGTCTCGGGGCGCCCCAAGCACATCTACAGCATTGTTAAAAAAATGCGTGGCAAGTCGCTCAATTTTGAGCGGGTGTTTGACATACGCGCGCTGCGCATTGTGGTGCCCGACCTCGACGCGTGCTACCGCGCGCTGGCCTATGTGCACCAACAGTACACGCCCATCTTGGAGGAGTTTGACGACTACATCGCCAAGCCCAAACCCAACGGTTACCAGTCGCTGCACACGGTGGTACGCGATGGCGATGGCTTGAGCATGGAAATTCAAATCCGCTCCACGGCCATGCACGCCCATGCCGAGAGCGGTGTCGCGGCGCACTGGGCTTACAAAGAAGCGGGGGCCAAAGGCTACGCGGGCGTGAGTGCCACATCGTCTTACGACAGCAAAATTGCGGTCCTGCGCCAGTTGCTGGCGTGGGAGCGGGATATGAGCAGCACCACGGGTGGCCTGTTTGATGACCGCATTTATGTACTCACACCCAACGCGGCCGTTGTGGAGTTGCCCAAAGGTGCCACGCCCATCGACTTTGCCTATGCCGTGCACACCACAGTTGGCCACCGCTGCCGCGGTGCACACGTAGACGGCGTGATGGTGCCGCTGACCACGGCGCTGCAAAACGGCCAGACGGTCGAGGTGGTCACGGCTAAAGAGGGTGGGCCATCGCGGGATTGGCTCAACCCCAACAGTGGCTACTTGGCCAGCTCGCGCTCGCGCAACAAGGTGCGCGCGTGGTTCAACGCGCAAGCCGCTGCTGTGAACGTGGCGCGCGGGCGTGAGTTGGTAGAGAAAACGCTGCAACGTGAGGGGAAAACTGCCACCAAGTTGGAAGACTTGGCCCAGCAACTGGGCTTTGACAGCGCAGCCCAGCTGTTTGAAGTGGTGGGCAAAGACGAGTTTTCGCTGCGTACCATTGAGGCGCAATTGCGCCCGGCAGAGCCCGAGCCGGAGTTTGACGAGCGGCTGCTGGCCAAAACCAGTGGCGACAAGTTGGCCGGCAAGTCGCCGCGCGGCGGCGTACTGGTGGTGGGTGTGGACTCGTTGCTCACGCAAATGGCGCGCTGCTGCAGGCCCGCACCGCCCGACCCCATTGGTGGCTTTGTCACCAAGGGCAGGGGAGTGAGCATACACAGGGGCAACTGTGCCGACTTTTTACACCTGAGCCGCACCCACGGCGACCGCATCATAGAAGTGGCCTGGGGCGGACAAAAGCCAGGCGATGTGGCCTTGTATCCGGTGGATGTGCGCATCGAGGCCCAGGATCGCTCGGGACTGTTGCGCGATATTTCGGATGTCTTTGCGCGTGAAAAAATGAATGTGATTGGCGTGAACACACACTCGCCCAAGGGCTTGGCCCAGATGACCTTTACCGTGCAAATAACAGACGCCAAGCGGCTCAACAAGGTGTTGGGCTATTTGGCCGAAGTGCCGGGTGTGCGCACCGCTAGGCGACACTGAGTTGGTGCCGATGGAGCACCGGCTCGGCACCGGTTCGGTATCAATTCGACACCAGTTCGGCGCGGATAGGACCCGCGGCGTGGCCCCTTTGCGGTTGGGCTGGGCCTAGCGCCAGTTTCGTGTGTTGGCTGCATGGGGCTGATGGTGTACGTCGGTATGGCGGCTGGTCTTTAGCCCACAGCGTTGTTGCTCCCGTGCTTCGAGCTTCCAACTTGGTACTGATCACATTCAAAAAAAGCAGGCGGGGCCAGCAAAGTCGGTTGCTTGTCCTGCTATACTAGAG
>JANREF010000228.1 GCA_030726195.1 Burkholderiaceae bacterium
CGCCCACCATTTGCGTGCCAAACAAGTCGGCCAAGTAAGCAGGCACGGTGGCAAATGCGCCGCCGTACATACTCAAAATGATACAGAATGCGCCCACAAACATCAGCTTGCTTTCAGCGCCAGCACTGGCTGGAATACTGAAGTACAACACGCCGCCCAGCACGAAGAACACCGTGTAGGTCATCTTGCGACCCAGCTTGTCAGACAAGCTCGCCCAAAAGAATCGGCCCACGATGTTGAACAAGCTCAACAACGCAGCAAAGCCCGCAGCCACGCCCGCGATAGCAGTTTTTTGACCGGCATCCAATTCCATGAATTTGGCTTGCACGCCAATCAGGCCGCCACCAAACACCTCTTGCAACATGGGGCTGGCCATACCAATCACACCAATACCTGCAGACACGTTCATGGTCAGCACCATCCACACCAACCAGAACTGGGGAATGCCCCAGATCTTTTTCACGTGCACGTGGTTTTGCGTGATCATGGCGTTAGACGTGCTCGCCGCTGGCGGCGTCCAGCCCGCTGGTGTCCAGCCGCTGGCTGGAACGCGGTAACCAAAAGCGCCCAACAACATCGCGATGATGTAGAGCACGCCCATGACCGCAAAGGTTTGCCACACGCCGACGCTCTCAGGCGTGGCAAAGTGCTTCATCAGCTCGGCGGCCAAGGGTGAACCAATCATGGCACCGCCACCAAAACCCATGATGGCCATCCCCGTGGCCATACCGCGACGGTCTGGGAACCACTTGATCAGGGTGGACACTGGTGAGATGTAGCCCAAGCCTAGGCCAATGCCACCAATGATGCCCGAGCCCAACACCATCAGCCAGAACTGGTGCAAGTAAATGCCCAGCGCCGACATCAACATGCCGCCGCCCCAGCACACTGCGGCCACAACGCCAGCCTTGCGCGGGCCAGCATGCTCAAGCCAGCCGCCCCAAATGGCAGCGGCCAAGCCCAAAAATACGAAGAACAAGGTGTACATCCAACCCAGCGTGGCGATGGGCCAGTCGCAAGTGGTGGTGAACAGCTGTGCAAAAAAGCCCACATCTGGGCCACATTTCACGGCCTCGCTGATACCAATGGCCTTGGACAAGGGCAGCCAAAACACAGAAAAGCCATAGGCCATACCGATACACAGGTGTATGGCAAGCGCAGCTGGCGGTACGAGCCAGCGATTGAATCCAGGACCCGCAATGATGCGTTCCTTGGACAACAAACCCGAGGTTGCTGTGGACATGAGGTCTCCAATTGTTGTTTGAGAAATGACGAAAACAATCACGATGACAGTTGTGTGCCGTCGGGCCACGCACCGCCACCCTTGAGAGCCCGCACAGTATTCCCAGTTGTGCCGTGCTCGTCTAATTGCTTACATACATGTGCACATTCAAAAAATAAATGAAGCCCACGGGTTTACCCGTCATTACGAATGGAATGCTGAGCAGAAACAAGGCTTAGCCTCAGAGCCACGCCGCCCCGCCCTGCAGCGCAGGCCGCTCAGATGGCAGCTGAGCGCTGTCTTGGACGAGACAGTCGCGGCGAGGGAGGCCCCTCGCGCCATGTCAAACCAGCGCCCTCATGCGCTGCGCGGCCACTTGTAGCCACGGCAGCCACTGCGCCACGCTGGCTTGTTGTTGGGCTGGCGTGATGGCTTCGTGTGGGGCGACACTGAGTACCACGTTGAGCGCGCCGACCACCTCGCCATTGGCGTGTTGCACCGGCACGGCCAAGGCTTGCACGCCCAGCTCATGCTCCTGCGAGGCACAGGCCCAGCCGCTGCTGCGCACCTGCGCCAGACGCTGCTTGAGCTCGGCGGGTTTGGTCAGCGTGTAGGGCGTGAGGCTGCTGAGCGTGTATTGCTTGAGCCACTGGGCCAGTTGGGCCGCTGGCCAACTGGCCATGAGCACTTGCCCTGTCGATGTGGCATGCAGCGGCAAGCGTGCGCCCAAGTGCAGACCTTGAGCGGTAGCCATGATGCTGCGGGCATGGGCTTGGGCCAAGCTTTGGTCGCGCTGCGCTTGGTTGGGCCATTCCAGGCTGGGGGCCAAGCGCGCGGCAGCATCACGCAAACGGTCTCGCCCGCGCGCAACGATCACCACCTCCGCGCCGTCGGCCACCACCACAGAGCAAGCGCCACCGGTATGCAAACTGAGCTCGTCCAGGATGGGCTGCGCCGCTCTGGGCAACTGGGCAGATGCCAAATAGTGGCCGCTGAACTGCAACACCTTGGGCGTGAGCCAAAACTGCGTGCCATCGCCATCCAAATACCCCAGCGACTGCAAGGTGAGCAAGTAGCGCCGTGCGGCAGCGCGTGTGAGGCCCACACGCTGCGCGGTTTGGGTGGCGTTGAGCCGCTGGCGGCTCACGTCAAAGGCGCTGAGCACACCCAGGCCTTTGGCCAGACCTGCGATGTAATCGGCCGGCGCGATGTCGAACGGCTCATGCAGCGGCGGGCCGGCGCGGCGGCGCTGGCTTGAGCGCGGCGTTGTATGTGCACTTACTGCATGTGATGCATGTAGTGCGTCTTTCGCTGTGTAGGGCGTGGGTGCATTTGGTGGCATAGGTATGTTGGTGCGTGTGGATGGCAGTCGTGTGGTTGGCGAGCGAAAGCGAAAGCGAAAGCGAAAAGCAAGAGGCAAGAGGCAAAGACAAAAAAGCGACGGATTGGCAGGCTTGGGCTATGTGGTGCGCAGTCAATGGAGTGAATGGAGTGTGTGGAGTGTGTGTGGCCGCCCCGTTTTCTAAGCGCTGTATCACCGACGCTCTCTATTTGCGCGATTATCGCGCAAACCAACCGATTAGCGCACACATTGGCTGTAAGGCGGTCGGTGCAGCATGCAATACGCGGCATGATGAGCCAGCGGGAATCACCAGTCCCCTCTTCCAAAAAACCCTCACCATCATCCAACTGAGCTGCCCCACCCATGACCTCTACTCCTGTTGCCATCATTGGTGCTGGCCCTGCCGGCTTGTTGCTTGGGCAGTTGTTGGCCAAAGCAGGCGTAGACAACGTCATCATTGAACGCCAAAGTCCCGAGTACGTTCTGGGGCGCATACGCGCTGGCGTGCTGGAGCAAATTACGGTTGACGCACTCAGCAGCGTGGGCGTGGATGCGCGCATGCACCAAGAGGGCCTGCCACACCACGGCTTTGACTTGCTGTTCAAGGGGCAGCGCCACCGCATTGACTTGGCCGACCTCACCGGTGGCAAACAAGTGATGGTGTATGGCCAAACCGAGGTCACCAAAGACCTGATGCACGCGCGGGCTGCAGCCGGCCTGCAAACGGTCTACAGCGCAGGCGATGTGGCCATACACGACTTCGACACGGACAAACCCCGCGTGACCTACACGCAAGACGGACAAACCCACACCTTGAACGCGCGCTTTATTGCGGGCTGCGACGGCTTTCACGGCGTGTGTCGCGCCAGCGTGCCGCCCAACGCGATCCAGCAGTTTGAAAAGGTCTACCCATTTGGCTGGTTGGGCGTGCTGGCCGACGTGCCGCCTGTGAGCGACGAGCTGATTTACGCCAACACGCAGCGGGGCTTTGCACTGTGCTCCATGCGCAGTCCCACGCGCAGCCGCTACTACTTGCAATGCCCCATGAGCGACAGCGTCGCGCAGTGGAGCGATGACGCCTTTTGGGCCGAGTTGAAAAACCGCCTAGACCCGCAGGCTGCCGAGCAGTTGGTGACCGGCGCATCCATAGAGAAAAGCATTGCACCACTGCGCAGCTTTGTGGCAGAGCCCATGCGCTTTGGCAGCCTCATGCTCGCCGGTGACGCCGCGCACATCGTGCCACCAACTGGCGCCAAGGGCCTGAACTTGGCTGTATCCGACGTGCTGTATCTGGCCAATGCATTTGAGCGCTACTTCAAAGAAAAAGACGTGGGAGGCGTCGATGGCTACTCCGAACAAGCCCTGGCCCGGGTGTGGAAGGCCGAGCGCTTCTCCTGGTGGTTCACCTCGCTCATGCACCAGTTCCCAGAGTTGGGCAGCTTCAATCAAAAGGTGCAAGAAGCCGAGCTGGAGTACTTGATCCACTCGCGTGCGGCGTCCACCAGTTTGGCCGAAAACTACGTAGGCCTGCCGCTGTAAGCACCGCGCTGGCGTGGGCCCGCCTTGGGTACACTGCGTCATGGCCAACACAAGCAACACCAGCCGCAGCGTGAGCAAACCACTGCGCGGCATCAAAGTCGTGAGCCTCGCGCTCAATCTGCCCGGACCTGCCTGCGTGATGCAGCTGCGCGCCATGGGCGCGAGCTGCACCAAAATTGAACCGCCCAGCGG
>JANREF010000229.1:0-1077 GCA_030726195.1 Burkholderiaceae bacterium
GAAGGCCGTGACGTGTTGTTCTTCGTGGACAACATCTACCGTTACACATTGGCCGGTACCGAAGTGTCTGCGCTGTTGGGCCGTATGCCTTCAGCTGTGGGCTACCAGCCAACATTGGCCGAAGAGATGGGCCGCTTGCAAGAGCGTATCACCTCCACCAAAGTGGGTTCCATCACGTCCATCCAGGCCGTTTACGTGCCAGCCGACGACTTGACCGACCCATCACCCGCGACCACGTTTGCTCACTTGGACTCCACCGTTGTGTTGTCTCGTGACATCGCCGCTTTGGGTATCTACCCAGCCGTGGATCCATTGGACTCTACCAGCCGTCAGTTGGACCCCAACGTGGTTGGCGTTGAGCACTACGAAACGGCTCGCGCAGTTCAAGGCACGTTGCAGCGTTACAAAGAGTTGCGCGACATCATTGCGATTTTGGGCATGGACGAATTGGCGCCTGAAGACAAGTTGGTTGTGGCTCGCGCACGTAAGATGCAGCGTTTCCTGTCACAGCCTTTCCACGTTGCTGAAGTGTTTACTGGCGCGCCTGGTAAGTACGTGTCATTGGCCGAAACCATCCGTGGCTTCAAGATGATCGCCAGCGGCGAGTGCGATGCACTGCCCGAGCAGGCGTTCTACATGGTGGGCACCATCGACGAGGCGTTCGAAAAAGCCAAGAAGATGGCAGGCTGATCAGCCGCCACAAGACGACCCAGTGGTGTAGCCCCAAGCGGCTCACCACTGTCTGTGCTAACGATTAAGGACACATCATGAGCGCCATACAGGTAGACGTGGTCAGCGCTGAAGAGCTCATCTTCAGTGGTCAAGCCAAGTTTGTAGCCCTGCCCGGTGAATCCGGTGAGTTGGGTATTTTGCCCGGCCACACGCCTTTGATCACCCGCATCAAGCCCGGCTCTGTACGTATAGAGCTGGCCGATGGTGGTCAGGAGTTTGTGTTTGTTGCTGGTGGCATTCTCGAAGTGCAACCCAACTGCGTCACTGTTCTGAGCGACACCGCCATCCGCGGTAAAGATCTGGACGAGACGCGCGCGCAAGCTGCACGCCAAGCGGCAGAAGAAG
>JANREF010000229.1:1177-4286 GCA_030726195.1 Burkholderiaceae bacterium
GGTAAAGATCTGGACGAGACGCGCGCGCAAGCTGCACGCCAAGCGGCAGAAGAAGCCATCAAAAACGCCAAGAGCGACGTGGACGTTGCGGTTGCCCAAGCAGAGCTGTCCGTGTTGGCAGCCCAGCTGTCGGCGCTGCGCCGCTACCGCGGAAAAAAGTAAACGCATCTGCGTTGATCAGCAAAGCCGGCCACGAGCCGGCTTTGTTGTTTGTAGCCCCGCCACGTTAGACTACTGCCATGCCCAAGCCCAGCCATTTGTTAGCCACCCCCGACGAAGTCGAAAACGCGTTTTATGAAGGCCTGCAACACGCCGACGTGGAGCAAGTCATGGCCTGTTGGGCCGATGACGAGGACGTTGTCTGCATCGCCCCCGGCGGTGAACCCGTGCATGGCTTGCAGGCCATACGCCAGCTGTTTGCAGACCTGTTGGGCAACGGCCCCATCACCGTGCGCGCCATGCACAGTCACAAATCGCAGCAACTCACACATGCCATCCACACCGTCACCGAGCATGTGCGCGTGATGACCGACGACGGCGAGGCCATTGCCCAGCTGTACGCCCTCAACGTTTTCCATAAAACACCACAGGGTTGGCGTTTGGTGGCGCACCACACCAGCCCCGGTCACCTCACCGCCACCGATGACGGCCACCACGCTGGCACGCCGTCCGGCGTCTTGCACTAAGCACGTGCCACACAACAGTTGGCACTACACGCGGCCCGCGCTGTTGCCAGGCGGCCATGCGCAAACCATTTGGTCCGCCAAGTGCGCGCGGTATTGGCCCAGTCAGCCCGCACCCACCGTGCAGTGGCTGCGCGAGCGTTGGACCACGCCTGACCAGGACTTCATTGATGTTGACCATGTGGCCAGCACACACGCCAACCGCCACATGCCGCTGCTGGTGTTGTTTCATGGCTTGGAAGGCGGGCGCCCTAGCCACTACGTACAAGCCGCGGCACGGGTGTGCCAAGACATGGGTTGGCGCATGATGTTGGCGCACTTTCGCGGTTGCTCCGGCGACATCAACACGGCACCACGTGCCTACCATTCCGGTGACTATGCCGAAATCGACTGGATACTCAAGCGCGCCGCATCCCGCGCACCGCAAGCCCCCACAGTAGCCGTCGGTGTGTCGCTGGGCGGCAATGCACTCATGCACTGGGCCGCGCGCATGGGCTCACAGGCTGCGCACACGGTGGCAGCGGTTGCCAGCGTGTGCTCGCCCCTAGACCTCGTGGCGTCGGGCTTGCACATAGGCGTGGGCTTTAACCGTTGGGTCTACACCCGCATGTTTTTGGCCACCATGAAGCCCAAGGCCAGGGCCAAGCACGCGCAGTTTCCGGGTTTGTTCGACCTAAACGCTGCCTTGCGCGCGCCCACCCTGTATGCGTTTGACGACGCATTCACGGGGCCGGTACACGGCTTCGCTGGCGTAATGGATTATTGGACGCGCGCATCGGCCAAGCCGCTCATGCACGACATTGCCATACCGGCGTTGGCCCTGAATGCGCGCAATGACCCGTTTATTCCCGCGGCGAGTTTGCCAAGCGCCAGCGACGTCAGTCGCCACGTCACGTTGTGGCAGCCCAAGGCTGGCGGGCATGTGGGCTTTGTAGCCGCGCAGCCACGCTGGGCCCTGCCGGGGCATGTCAGTGCCATGCCGCGTGCGGTTATCGAATGGCTTGGCCAGCACGCAAGCGAGCAGCGCGGTACAGTGACGCATGGATGATTTAGTCAAACAAGCAATGGCCAAGTGGCCCAACGTACCCAACTGTTACGGCTGGTTGGGTTTGAGCGCGAGGGGCGACTGGTATCTGCGCGACGATGCCGCGCAGGCCGCTGGCCCCTTTGCTGGCGAGGGTGCGAGCCCAGCATCCAAAGGCTCACGCCTGGAGCACGCCAAGCTCATTGAATTCATTGGCCGCAATTACCTCAGCGACGAGGATGGTCGGTGGTTCTTCCAAAACGGCCCTCAACGCGTGTACGTGGAACTGGAAGCCACACCGCTCATTGCCCGCTTGCTGCCCGACAACACCGTGCAAGACCACAGGGGAGAGCAGCTCAACATACAGCGCTGCTTGATGGACGAAGAGGGCCACCTTTACCTCGACTGCAACGAGGGTATAGCGCGCTTGCACACGCAAGACATTGCAGGTGCGCTGCCATTGGTCGAGGTGGGCCTGTGGGTGCCGCAAATGTTGGTGCAGGCCTCGCTTGAGCAACGCTTTGAGTATTGCAAAAGCCCACTCAATAAGAAGCCCACAACACCGGCTTGAGCAACATCCCACGTACGCCATAGGCGAAAAAAAACCACCGTAAAACGGTGGTTTTTTATTGTGGCGCGCGCAACTCGCAGCGCCCGCAGCCCGTGTTCGCCTTACTTGGCTGCCTCTTCAGGCTTTTGCGGCACTGGGAAGTTGGCACCGACTTCGTTGGCCATGTAGACCACGGCACGTCCAATTTCCGTGTCGTTGTACTCACCACCACCTTGTGCGCCCATGGCGCCTTTGCCTTGGAGCGCGTGCGTGAGCAGCAACTCGTAGCCTTGGCCCAAGCGGGCTGACCACGCACCAAGGTCACCAAACTTGGGTGCACCAGCAGCGCCTGTTGTGTGGCAGGCCGCACATTGAGCGTTGTACACCTCAGTGCCTTCGCGTAACGGACGGTTCGCGTCGCGCACCTCAACCGTGCCCACGCGCTGGATGCGCTTTGCGATGGCCAGCTCGGTGTTATCCGCGCCCGCGCTGGGCTTGGCGCCGGAAGTGACATAAAACACCAAGCCAATGATGATGAACACCGGCGCAACAAAAGAGAAAAATGACAACAGTGCCAATTGACCAGGTGTCTTAACAGGGCCGGTATGGTGCTCGTGTGCGTTATCGCTCATGGCGTCCTCATCACAAAAATGGTTTGGGCAACAGCCTAGCAGCACAACCGCTGCCATTGGCATAGAACCCCGAATTATAGCCGCCTAGACCCGTACAAACCCTTGCACCACCGGCCAAATTCGTGTCAGCGGGGTGCACTGATAGAATGCGCAAGCACGACACGGCATGCGGCTGTAGCTCAGTGGATAGAGTATTGGCCTCCGAAGCCAAGGGTCGTGG
>JANREF010000230.1:0-1385 GCA_030726195.1 Burkholderiaceae bacterium
GGCGCTTACGAGGCCTTGCATGCACACGGCACGCCTGAGCAACAGGCCATGTACTTGCCCAAAATGGTCAGCGGCGAATGGACGGGCACCATGTGCCTGACCGAGCCGCACTGCGGCACCGACCTGGGCTTGCTGCGCGCCAAGGCTGAGCCACAAGCCGACGGTACCTACACCATCACCGGCGGCAAAATTTTCATCAGCTCAGGCGAGCACGACTTGGCCGACAACATCGTGCACTTGGTATTGGCTCGTTTGCCCGATGCGCCCGCGGGCAGCAAAGGCATCAGCTTGTTTGTGGTGCCCAAGTTTTTGGTCAATGCCGATGGCTCGCTTGGCGCGCGCAACCCTGTGTTCTGCTCAGGTCTGGAGCACAAGATGGGTATCCATGGCAATGCCACATGCCAAATGACATTGGACGGCGCGGTGGGCACCATGGTGGGCCAGCCCAACAAGGGCTTGGCGGCCATGTTTGTGATGATGAATGCCGCACGCATTGGCGTCGGCATGCAGTCCTTGGGTCTGACAGAAGTGGCCTATCAAAACGCATTGGCCTATGCCAAGGACCGCACGCAGTCGCGCAGTCTCACGGGTGTGAAGGCCAAAGACAAGCCCGCCGACCCCATCATCGTGCACCCCGACGTGCGCAAAATGCTGCTCACCGCCAAGGCCTATGCCGAGGGTGGACGCGCTTTGTCGCTGTATTGCGCCCTGTTGCTAGACCGTGAGTTCAACCACCCCGACGAGGTGGTACGCAAAGAGTCCAGCGAAATTGTGGCCTTGCTCACACCCATTGTGAAAGCCTTTATCACCGACAACGCGTGGACGGCAACGTCGGCCTGTATGCAAGTGTTCGGCGGTCACGGCTACATCAAAGAATGGGGCATGGAGCAGTACGTGCGCGACTCGCGCATCAACATGATTTACGAGGGCACCAACACCATTCAAAGCTTGGACTTGCTGGGCCGCAAAGTGTTGGGCAACCAAGGTGCCACGCTCAAGAAATTTGGCAAGCAAATTGAGGCGCTGATCAAAGAAGAGGGCGTGAACGAGGCCATGGCCGAGTTCATCAACCCCTTGGCCTACTTGGCAGACCAAATGACCAAGTTCACCACGGAAGTCGGCTTCAAGGCGTTTCAAAATCCCGATACCGTGGGCGCAGCAGCCGTGGATTACTTGCGCGTTGCAGGGCACTTGGTGTTTGGTTACTTTTGGGCGCGCATGGCGCAGGTGGCCTTGCGCGAAATTGCAGCGGGCAACACCGATCCGTTTTACCAAGGCAAGCTGCAAACCGCGCGTTTTTACTTCGCCAAGTTGTTCCCAGAAACCGCCTCGCTCATGCGCACTGCGCGTGCCAGCACCGAGGTGTTGATGGACACCGACGCGGC
>JANREF010000230.1:1485-4275 GCA_030726195.1 Burkholderiaceae bacterium
CCTTCGTTATTTTTGGAGTTTGATCATGATCCGTACACAAACCGCTCAAGCCAAGCCTGCAACGCAGGCACGTCGCTATGCATGGATGCTCGCTGGCCTGGTATTGGTGGGCGCAGCCGCCCTACTGCCGCGCATCGCGCTGGCGCAAGCCACGCCGGTGGGCCTTTGGAAAACCATAGACGACGAGACCGGCAAAGAGAAGTCGTTGGTGCGCGTGGTGCAAGCCGATGGCGTGATCAGTGGCACTGTGGAAAAAGCACTCAACCCTGACCCCGCAGCCAGCCGCACCTGCAACTTGTGCACCGATGACCGCAAGGACCAAGTGATTGTGGGCATGGAAATCATTCGCGGCGTCACCAAAAGCGTGGCCACCGACGGCATTTGGGATGGCGGAGAAATCTTGGATCCGCAAAAAGGTAAAACCTACCGCGTGCGCTTGAGCCCCATCGATGGTGGCGCCAAGCTGGAAGTGCGTGGTTATGTGGGTATGCCGCTGTTGGGTCGCACCCAAACATGGCTGCGCGTGGAATAAGCAACCGCGTCGCCTTCATTCATATTCATTGTTGGCGCGCGCAGGCTGTGGGTCGCGTGCGCCTAAAAGGGAAGACATGTCTCGTTTCCAAATAAAAAAAGTAGCCGTGCTGGGCGCTGGTGTCATGGGTGCGCAAATCGCCGCGCATTTGGTGAACGCACGCGTGCCCGTGGTGCTGTTCGACTTGCCCGCCAGTGAGGGCGCAGACAAAAATGCCATTGCCAACAAAGCCATTGCGGCATTGACCAAGCAAAAGCCGGCCCCGTTGGGGCGCGCCTCCGATGCGACGCTGATCACGCCCGCCAATTACGACGACGACCTCAAGCTGCTGCGCGACTGCGACTTGGTGATTGAGGCCATTGCTGAGCGCATGGATTGGAAGCATGCGCTGTACGAGCGCATTGCGCCCAAGCTTGCCAAGCACGCCATTTTGGCCACCAACACGTCCGGTTTGTCTATTGCGGCATTGGGCGAGGCATTGCCCGCAGAGTTGGCCAGCCGTTTCTGTGGTGTGCACTTCTTCAACCCGCCGCGCTACATGAGCTTGGTGGAAATCATTCCCACACCGTCATCCAGCGCTCAAGCGTTGGACAACCTAGAGTCTTTCGCCACCACGGTGCTGGGAAAAATTGTGGTGCGCGCCAAAGACACGCCCAACTTCATTGCCAACCGTGTGGGCACGGCAGGCATGTTGGCCACCATTGCCGAGGCCGCCAAATTTGGCCTGAGCTACGACGTGGTGGACGACCTCACGGGTAAAAAACTGGGGCGTGCGAGCTCGGGTACGTTTCGTACGGCCGACGTGGTGGGCTTGGACACCTTGGCCCACGTGATCAAAACGCTGCAAGACAACCTGAGTGAGGCTTCAGACCCGTTTTATCCACACTTCGCCACGCCAGAGGCGCTCAAACAGTTGATTGCCGATGGACGCTTGGGCCAAAAGACAAAAGCTGGTTTCTACAAAAAAGTAGGTCGGGATGTGTTGCGCTATGACGCGCAGGCCAACGACTACGTGGCAGGCGGACAAAAGGCCGACGAGGTGTATGCGCGCATGCTCAAGCGCCCAGCTGCCGAGCGATTGGCGTTGTTGCGCAACAGCACGGGCGCACAAGGCCAATTTTTGTGGGCCATATTGCGCAACGGATTTCATTACGCCGCACTGCATTTGGCCACCATTGCCAACACGGCGCGCGATGTCGATGCCTGTATGCGTTTTGGCTTTGGCATGAAGCAAGGCCCGTTTGAGCTGTGGCAAGAAGCAGGTTGGTTGCAAGTGGCTCAGTGGGTGCAAGACGATATTGATGCGGGCAAGGCCTTGTGCAAGACGCCCTTGCCCCAATGGGTCTTTGAAGGGCCAGTGGCCGATGCGGGTGGCGTACACACGCCCCAAGGCTCGTGGAACCCCAGCACACAGGCCTTTGAGCCCAAAGCGCATCTGCCCGTACAAGCGCGCCAGTTGTTCCCCGAGGCTTTCCAGGGCGATGGCGCGGTGTCTTATAAAAGCGCGGGCACGACGGTGTTTGAGGATGAGTCGATTCGTCTGTGGACACACGCCCATTCGCCTACCGTGCTCATTGCCAGTATCAAAACCAAGATGCACGCCATCAGCCCACAAGTGGCCGAAGGCTTGATGCGCGGCGTGCAAACAGCACAGGCCGACTACGACGCCATGGTGGTGTGGACGGGTTCTGGCCCCTTCAGCGCAGGTGCCGACTTGCAAGCCATGTTGCCCGGCTTCATGGTGGGCGGACTGGACGCCATCGATGCGGTCGAGCACGAGTTGCAGCAAGTGATGCTGGCCATTCGTTACGCGCAGGTGCCCGTGATCAGTGCGGTGGCGGGGCTGGCCTTGGGCGGCGGCTGTGAGCTGGCGGTGTACAGCGCCAAGCGTGTGGCCGCGTTGGAGAGCTACATGGGTTTGGTCGAGGTGGGCGTGGGCTTGGTCCCCGGCGCTGGCGGTCTGACCTACTTGGCACGTCGCGCCGCAGAGCATGCGCAACATGCCACGGGCACGGATTTGCTGCCATTCCTAACCGAAGGCTTCACCGCAGCGGCCATGGCCAAGGTCGGCACCAGCGCGCTGGAAAGCCAAGACCTGGGCTATTTGGATAGCAACGACGTGGTGGTACTCCACAAAGACGAGCTGTTGTATGTGGCCTTGGGGCAGGCCAAAGCCATGGCCGATGCAGGCTACCGCCCACCAGCCAAGCGCCAGTTCAAGGTGGCGGGACGCAGCGGGATTGCCACCATCTTGGGAC
>JANREF010000231.1:0-1066 GCA_030726195.1 Burkholderiaceae bacterium
GCGACTACCAAGGCTTCAAGGCCAATGACGGCGCATTCGTGCGCAAGAACTTCTTTGGTCGCGATCCACGCACACTGGAGATGGTGGCGCACATGACCGATGAAGAAATCTTCAAATTGCGCCGTGGTGGCCACGATGCGCAAAAGGTCTATGCCGCGTATCACAAAGCGGTCAATACCAAAGGCCAACCAACCGTTTTGTTGATCAAGACGGTCAAGGGCTACGGCATGGGCAAGGCAGGCGAGGGCAAGAACACCGCCCACCAAGCCAAGAAACTGTCGGCTGAAGACGTGCGCGCATTCCGCGATCGCTTCAACATTCCAATTCCTGACAGCGAGCTGGACAACCTGCCGTTCTACAAGCCTGCAGACGACACGCCAGAGATGCGTTACTTGCACGAGCGCCGCGAAAAGTTGGGTGGCTACTTGCCCAAGCGTTTGCCCAAAGCGCAAGAGCAGTTCACGGTGCCCGAGCTGTCGGTGTTTAAAAACATTTTGGAACCCACAGCCGAAGGCCGTGAAATTTCAACGACACAGGCTTATGTGCGCTTTTTGACTCAGGTCTTGCGCGACAAAGAGCTGGGTCCGCGCGTGGTGCCCATTCTGGTGGACGAAGCCCGCACCTTTGGTATGGAAGGCATGTTCCGTCAAATTGGTATTTACAACCCACACGGCCAGCTGTACACCCCGCAAGACCGCGACCAAGTCTCTTACTACCGCGAAGACAAGGCCGGGCAAATTTTGCAAGAGGGTATCAACGAAGCGGGTGGTTTGAGCTCATGGATTGCAGCTGCAACGTCCTACAGCACCAACAACCGCATCATGATCCCGTTCTTCGTGTACTACTCGATGTTCGGCTTCCAGCGCATTGGCGACTTGGCTTGGGCCGCTGGCGACATGCAAGCACGCGGCTTCTTGCTGGGCGGCACATCAGGACGCACCACGCTCAACGGTGAAGGCCTGCAACACGAGGACGGTCACAGCCACATTCTGGCGGGCACCATTCCCAACTGCATCTCTTACGATCCGACCTTTGCACACGAGGTGGCCGTCATCATGCAGCGCGG
>JANREF010000231.1:1166-4257 GCA_030726195.1 Burkholderiaceae bacterium
GTGGACCGCTGGAACTTGTTGCACCCCACCGAGACACCACGTGTGTCGTTCGTGGAGCAGCAGCTGTCCAAGAGCACTGGCCCCGTGGTGGCATCCACCGATTACATGAAGGCTTTTGCAGACCAGATCCGCTCCTTCATCCCCAAGGACCGCACCTACAAAGTGCTGGGTACCGACGGCTTTGGTCGCAGCGACTTCCGCAACAAGTTGCGCGAGCACTTCGAGGTGAACCGCCACTACATCGTGGTTGCCGCGCTCAAGGCTTTGGCCGACGACGGCGTCATCAAGGCCGAGAAGGTGGCTGAAGCCATCAAGAAGTACGGTATTGACGCAGACAAAGTCAACCCATTGAACGCCTAAGCGGGGAGAAACAACCATGTCATTGATTCAAGTAAGCGTCCCCGATATTGGCGACTTCGATGAGGTATCTGTTATTGAGCTGTTGGTCGCGGTGGGCGACACCGTGGCCCAAGAGCAATCGCTCATTACGGTGGAGTCGGATAAAGCATCTATGGAAATTCCATCCAGCCATGCTGGTGTGGTCAAGTCCATCAGCGTCAAGCTGGGCGACAAAGTCAAGCAAGGCGTGGCTTTGCTGGAGCTAGAGGTGGCTGGCCACGCTGCAGCTGCTGCGCCAGCGGCTGCCGCTCAAGCATCCGCAACGACAACAGCACCTGCAAGCGCGCCGCAAGCCGCGCCTGCAGCACAGGCTGCACCGGCCGCCAGTGCCGCGCCTCAGAGCATTGAGCTGCGCGTGCCCGACATTGGCGACTTCAAAGACGTGGCCGTGATTGAAATCTTGGTCAACGCGGGCGACAGCATTGTGGCCGAGCAGTCGCTCATCACGGTGGAGTCAGACAAAGCCTCCATGGAAATTCCGGCCAGCCACGCGGGTGTGCTGCAAAGCCTCAGCGTCAAGTTGGGCGATGTGGTCAACATTGGCGACCTGATCGGTGTGGTCATGGGCAGTGCCAGTGCCAGTGCCAGTGCCAGTGCCAGTGCCAGTGCGCCCGCCGCTGCACCGGCAGCCACTGCGCCATCAGCAGCACCAGCGCCTGCACCAGCGTCTGCATCCGCAGCAGCCCCAGCCGCAGGCCTGCCAGCGCACAACCCAACGGTTGCACCCAGCGCCAAGCAAGCCTATGCATCGCCCTCGATTCGCAAGTTTGCGCGCCAGTTGGGCGTGCCGCTCGACGAGGTCAAGGGCACGGGCCACAAGGGTCGCATCACGCAAGAAGACATTCAAAACTTCACCAAGGCCGTGATGGCCGGTGCGGCGCAAACAGTGGCACAAGCGGCCAAAGGCGGCAGTGCCGGCGGCGGCGAGGCGCTGGGCTTGCTGCCTTGGCCTAAGGTGGACTTTGCCAAGTTTGGTCCGGTGGAGCGTCGCGACATGTCGCGCATCAAGAAAATCAGTGGCGCCAATTTGCACCGCAACTGGGTCATGATTCCGCACGTCACCAACCACGACGATGCCGATATCACCGAGTTGGAGGCCTTCCGGGTGTCTACCAACAAAGAAAACGAAAAGTCCGGTGTCAAGGTCACCATGTTGGCCTTCCTCATCAAGGCCTGTGTGGCGGCGCTCAAGAAGTTCCCAGAGTTCAACAGCTCATTGGACGGTGACCAATTGGTCATGAAGCAGTACTTCCACATTGGATTTGCGGCCGATACGCCCAACGGCTTGGTCGTGCCAGTCATCAAAGACGCCGACAAAAAAGGCGTGATGCAAATCAGTACCGAAATGGGCGAGCTGGCCAAAAAGGCCCGCGACGGCAAGCTGGGTCCTGCCGACATGACCGGCGCTTGCTTCACCATTTCCAGCCTTGGCGGTATCGGTGGGCGTTACTTCACACCCATCATCAATGCGCCAGAAGTGGCGATCTTGGGTGTGTGCCGCTCGAACATGGAGCCGGTTTGGAACGGCAAAGAGTTTGTGCCGCGTTTGATGTTGCCGCTGTCTTTGTCGTGGGATCACCGCGTGATTGACGGCGCGTCCGCCGCACGCTTCAACGCCTACCTGGGTCAAATCATGGCGGACTTCCGTCGCATTCTGTTGTAAGGACCGGGCTATGGCACTCATTGACGTACAAGTACCCGATATCGGCGATTTCGACGAAGTCTCAGTGATTGAGATGCTCGTGGCTGTAGGCGATACGGTGGCCATTGATCAGTCGCTGATCACGGTGGAGTCTGACAAGGCCTCCATGGAAATCCCATCCAGCCATGCCGGCGTGGTCAAGTCCATCAGCGTCAAGCTGGGCGACAAGGTCAAACAAGGTGTGGTGTTGCTGCAAATTGAAGGCCAGGCGCAAGCCAGCGCCCCCAGCACGCCCGCACCCGTTGCAGCACCGGCAGCCACACCAGCGCCCGCGCCTGCGGCACCGGCGTTCGCTGGCATACCAGCGCCTGCCAAAACCACGATTGCACCCGTGGTGGTGGCGGATGCGCCTGCCAACACCGATTGCGATGTGTTGGTCTTGGGCGGTGGTCCGGGCGGTTACTCGGCAGCCTTTAGGGCCGCTGACTTGGGCCTGAAGGTCATGCTGGTCGAGCGTTACGCCACCATTGGTGGTGTGTGCTTGAACGTGGGCTGCATTCCGTCCAAGGCGCTGCTGCACGTTGCCGCCGTGATGGATGAGGTCAAGCACTTCGAAGAGCTGGGTGTGACCTATGCTGCGCCCAAAGTCGACATCGACAAGCTGCGCGGCCACAAAGAAAAAGTCATCGGCAAGCTCACTGGCGGATTGGCCGCCATGGCCAAAATGCGCAAAGTGGAAGTGGTCCGCGGTGTAGGCAGCTTCACTGGTAGCCACAGCATGGACGTTGCGCTCACCGGCGGCCCCAAGCAAGAGCAAACGGGCGAGAAGCGCACGCTGACATTCAAGCGCGCCATCATTGCTGCAGGCTCGCAAGCCGTTCGCTTGCCATTTTTGCCAGACGACCCACGCGTGGTGGACTCCACTGGCGCCTTGGAGTTGGCCACTGTGCCCAAGCGCATGTTGATTGTGGGCGGCGGCATCATCGGCCTGGAAATGGGCACCGTTTACAGCACGCTGGGCGCACGCCTGGACGTGGTGGAAATGATGGA
>JANREF010000232.1 GCA_030726195.1 Burkholderiaceae bacterium
GGAAGTGAGCGCACAGCGCTTGCGCAGCGTCTGATTGCACATGGGTGTAGCCCAAAATCTCCAAGTCTTCGTCGCTGGCTTTGATCCAGTCGGCTTGCTCGGCGAGTAGCTTCACGGCTTGCACGTAGGTGGGTAGATGCGGTGCAACGCTGGGGCGCATGTTGACGTCCATGCTGATGGTCCAGCCCAAGGCTTTGGCGTGTTGCAGCACCTGCAATACCTTGTCGTGCTCCGGTGGAATCAGCAACAAAGAGCCCGTGTGCAGCACGCCTGGCGTCATGGCGCGCAGCTGGGCCACTATGCCTTCGGGCGTGTAGTCGCGGTCGGCAATGCCTTCGCGGTAAAAGCCGTAACTGGGCTGGCCGTCGACCACCTGCACTACCGCCAACGAGGTGGGCAATGTAGAGGTGAGGGTCGGCAGTGTCACGCCGTCTTGCGCCAGCGTGGCTTTGAGGCCCGTACCAAAGGCATCGTTAGAAAACGGGTTGAGGTACTGGGTGGGCACGCCTTGTAAGGCACAGGCGCGCGCCAAGTTGTAGGGACTGCCGCCTTGCAGCGGCTTGAGCTGCCCGTCGGGCTGCTGCAGACAATCCATCAAGGCTTCGCCCAATACTGTGACTTGCATAACCGGTACCTGTGGTGTGGGTGGTGAGAGAGGGGTTTGTCGATGTGTTTATGTATCGAGTTGGTTGCGTTGTTTGAATCGAGTGAGTCAGCTTAATAAGCTTAATCTGTGTGGCCCATTGAATCGGTCGTATCCATCCACATGCATATCAAATGCTTGCAACCACCAAGCGCTTAGCGCTTGTTCATTTGGCCACGGCGCAATACGTCGATCCACACCGCAATGATCACCACTGCGCCAATGGCCATCATTTGTTTGAATTGTGAAATTTCCAACAAGTTCATACCGTTGCGAATCATGGTGATGAGAATAGCGCCGAGTAAGCTGCCCCAAATACTGCCGCGTCCGCCAAACAAAGACGTACCGCCCAAAATCACGGCGGCAATGGCGTCGAGCTCAAACATTTGCGCCATCTTGCCGCTGCTGGAGTCCATGCGGCCCATGAGCACCAAAGCCGCCAATGCGCACGACAAGCCGCTGATGACGTACACGCCCAGCTTGTAGCGGCGAATGTTGATACCCACTTGGCGCGCGCCCATTTCGTTAGAGCCCATGGCGTACACATAGCGGCCCATTTTGGTGCTGGACAGCGTAAAGGCCATGACCATGAAGTACGCCGCAGTGATCCAAATGGGCATGGGTACACCCAAAAACTCGCCGTAGCCAATGGTGGGGAAGGGTTCGGGCAGGCCAGCCATGTCAAAGCCACCAGTGGACTCGAACGCCAAACCGCGCCACAGGGTCAGGCCGCCCAGCGTCACGATGAACGCGGGAATACCCACATAGGCCACCAAGTAGCCGTTGAACGCACCAACCGCAGCACCTATAGCCAATGCTGCCAAAATGGCCGTGCCTGGGTCTATCCCCAACTTGATCATCATGTGGCCAGCGTAAGCGCCACACAGTGCGGTGACTGCACCGACTGCCAAGTCCACGCCGCCAGTCAAAATCACAAAGGTTTGCCCACCAGCGAGCAACGCCACCACCGAGGCTTGCACCAAAATATTGCTCAGGTTGCGAGCATTCAAAAAGTAAGGCGATGCCAGCGACAGCAATACGGCTAGAACGAGTACGGCAATGAGTGCGCCGTACCATTCTTGTCTAGTGATGGTTCGCATGTGTGATTCCTAGTAAGCGTTGAGGTGATGGTTGGAAGTGGTTTGTGTGTGAGCAAGGCGCGCAGCGCTGTACTCAAGCACAAACCACCTGCGAGCAGGTGGCTTGCCCACCGGCACATACGTGCCGGCGGCGTCAGCGGTGGTGGTAGCCGCAGTAACCGTTGCAGTGGCACGGTGTGCACTCAGACCTTGCAGTCTCAGTGCCGCGCCGCGGCCAACGGTTGACTGACTGACTTACTTCTTCTTCATGAACTGAACCACGCCAGAGTCTTTGGCGAACTTGTCGACGTTGGAAGGCAATACCAAGAAGCTACCGGTGTCGATGCGCTTGTCGACTTTGGTGCCTTTGGCGGCGGCGATGGCTGTGTCAACGCCAGTTGCACCAATTTTGGCCAACATTTGCGCTGCGTTGGCTTGCTGCCAGCCGTCTTTCATCATGTCCAAGCCGCCGGGTGAGCCGTCAAAGCCTGCAATCTTGATGCTGCCGGCCTTGAAGCCTTGTGACAACATGGCTGCTTTGGCACCCAACGCGCCGCCGTCCCATGCGTTTGCAATGACTTTGGCGTTGGGGTTGGCGCGCAATGCCGCTTCAACACCGTTTTGAGCCAAGGTCTGGTCCCATGTGGTGGGTACTTCAACAACTTTCACGCCCTTGACGTTCTCGTTCAAGCCATCCAAGAAGCCTTGCTTGCGCTCGCGGCCTGTTGATTGACCTTGGTCGCCAGTCACGTAAATCACAGTGTCGCCAGACTTCACTTGTGAAGCGGTCCACTTGCCTTGCACGTGTGCAGCCTTGATGTTGTCTGTTGCAACGTAGCTGGTGATGTCGGCACCGGTGATGCCGGTGTCTACAGCCACCACTGGAATGCCAGCGGCCAAAGCTTTGGTGACCGCAGGTGCGATACCGGCGCTGTCAACTGGGGCGATGGCAATCGCGTCAACCTTGCGGGTGATCATGTCTTCGACGATGGCCAACTGCTTGGACAACTCGCCTTTTTCAGCCGCCAGGGTGATGAATTTCACGCCAGCTTTTTTAGCGGCAGCTGCAGCGCCGCCGTTGATCAGCGTCCAGCCTTCGTTGGTGTTGCCGTTGGTGATGTAAGCAATGGTGGTCTCTGCCTGAGCAATAGCCATTACGCCGCAGGCTGCGGCGATCACGGCCAAGCGGCCCAGTGTGCGTTTGATAGTCATGTCTCTAACTCCGTTTGTGATGGTGAGTGTGTGTAACAAATAGCCAGTTTCGGGCGCACACAACAGGGGGTAGGTGCGGTCCTTTGGCGGGCTGGGAGTGATTGAACAACAAAAAACCGATTAAGTAAACCTAGTAGTTTTACTAATTAGCTTGACGCCATTTTTCTGGCATCCTCTTGGCTTCATAGTGCCCAACTGCCCCTATTGACCCTGCAGCGCAAGTGATGCGCTGCACGCTACACCTTTGATTTATTTGGAGAATGAACATGGCTGACCAACAACCAGTGATCGCAGTGCGAAACTTGACCAAGCACTACGGCGGTGTGAAAGCCTTGACCGATGCCGGGTTTACCCTAATGGCAGGTGAGCATGCAGCCATCGTGGGCGACAACGGTGCGGGCAAAAGCACCTTTGTGCGCCTCATCACGGGTGTGGAGCAACCGACTAGCGGCGAGATTTTGCTAGAGGGCAACGTGGTGTCGTTTGATTCACCGTTGGATGCCCGCGAGCAAGGCGTGGAGACGGTGTACCAAAACTTGGCATTGGCCGAAGACTTGGATGTGCCGTCCAACATCTTCATGGGCCGCGAAATCACCCGCATCAATTTGGGGCCACTGTCCGTGCTCAACCACAAGGCCATGCGTGCCCAGTCGGTTGACATGCTGGCCACCACGGGCGTGAAGATCCAAGATTTGTCAGAGCCTATGCGCGGCATGTCGGGTGGCCAGCGCCAGTGTGTGGCCATCGCACGTGCGGCTGGCTTCGCCAAAAAACTCATCATTTTGGATGAGCCCACGGCGGCATTGGGCGTGCAAGAAACCGCTCGCGTGGAGGACATCATTCGTGGCCTCAAAGACCGGGGCGTGCCGTTGATCATCATCAGCCACAACCTGCGCCAAGTGTTTGACCTGGTCGACCGCATTTACGTCTTCCGCCAAGGTCGCATCATTTGCAGTCGCCTCAAAACCCAAACCACGCCAGAAGAAATTGTGGGCCTCATCACCGGTGCAATCGCGCCGGAGTCTTTGCCTGCCGAGGAAGCCGTCACATGCTAAAAGGTTTAGACCCCTTGCTCACGCCCGAGCTGTTGGCGCACTTGGCCAGCATGGGCCATGGCGAATGGGTGGCAGTGGTCGACGCCAACTTCACCGCCAGTTTGCTGGCCAAAGGCCGCCCGGTTGTGCGTTTGCCCGGGCACAGCCTAGCGCGTGTGGCTCAGGCTGTGTTGTCTGTGTTGCCGCTGGCCGATGACATCGCACATCCACTGGCTTACATGCACCACAGCAACAT
>JANREF010000233.1 GCA_030726195.1 Burkholderiaceae bacterium
CGCAGCGCTTGGCCACAACGCGATAGCATGTAGCACGCACGTGCATCTCTGTTTGCACCTCATAGTGCGCACCGCATCATGTGCGCCCCATCATGCCCGCCTCACCTACCCTCAGCACATTGCCAAACGCCAATCCACAAGCCTTTGCGAGCCACAGCGAGTGGTCTGCGTGGCGTGCGCTGCGCACGTTGGCAGCCCTACTGGGGCAATACTCGCTGGGCGAAATGCGCCAACACCCTTGGCGCACGCTCACGGCCACGCTCACCATCGCGCTGGGCGTGGCCTTGGCGCTGGCGGTACACCTCATCAACGCGTCGGCACTGGCCGAGTTCAGCCGCGCCAGCGATACCGCCCAGCGCAGCGCACAAAGCGCGGCCAACGGCGAGCCCATGTGGTGGCTGCGCAGCAGCACAGCCGCACCGATTGACCCCGCCACCTTTGAGCAACTGCGCGCCCAGCCCGACATTGCGCTGCTGCTGCCCGTGGTGCAAGCCAACCTGGCTGTGCGCCACAACGATGGCAGCGCAGCCCTGACCATGCAACTGCGCGGCGTTGACGCCTTGGCGCAGGCCCAGCTGGGCCTGACCTGGGTGGCCCGCCCAGGCGCGGCCAACACACACAGCAGCGATGGCGGCAGCGCCAACCGACTCGATGTGTTTGCACCCGACGCCGTGTTCATCAACAGCCAAGCTGCCGCTCAGATCGCCCAGATCGCTCAGCTGAGCCCAGGCAACCCGGCGTCGCAAACGGGCCAATCCATGCCCAGCACCGTACAAGTGCAAGTGAACAACGCTTGGGTGACCCTGCGTGTGGCGGGCACCGTCAGCGGCGGCCAAGTGCCTACGCTGGTGATGGACGTGGCCAGCGCGCAAGCGCTGCTGGGCCTGGGCGACGGGCTCACCCGCATTGGCATCAACACATACAACACGTACGACACACACAACACGCACAACGCAGACAGCACCACTGGCGCAGACGACGGCATCAACAACCTGTCCAAGCGTTGGGGCTTGGGCAACAGTGTGTACCTGCAAGCGCCCGCCCAAGAGGCCAGTCGCTTGGCGAATATGACACGCGCCTACCGCGTGAACCTGAGCGTCTTGGCCTTGGTGGCCTTGTTCACAGGCGCGTTTTTGGTGTTTTCGGTCTTGGCGCTGAGTGTGGCCAAACGCTTGCCGCAGTTTGCCTTGCTGGGCGTGTTGGGTTTTGCGCCGCGCATGCGCATGGCCTTGGTGTTGGCAGAGGCAGGCGTACTGGGTCTGGTGGGCAGCGTATTGGGCGTGCTGCTGGCCGTGGCCCTGGCCACCTTGGCCTTGCAGCTGCTCAACGGCGACTTGGGCAGCGGCTTGCTGGCCAGCCGCGCGCCCAGCTTGCAACTGTGGGCCAATGCATGGGCGATTGCGGGTTTTATGGCCTTGGGCATAGGTGCCACCTTGGTCGGCGCATGGTGGCCTGCGCGCAGCGTCGCGCAAGTGGCCCCAGCCATTGCCATCAAAGGTTTGTTTGTGGCCAAAGCACACAACGCAACGCAACAACTCGCATGGGGCATCGCGCTACTGGTGCTCAGTGCCATCGCCATCAGTTTGCCGCCGCTGTGGGACATGCCACTGGGTGCCTACGTGGGCATTGCCATGCTGCTGCTGGGGGCCATGGTGTGTTTGCCTGTGGTGGTGGGCGGCCTACTGCGCACTTTCCCCAGCGCCCTGTACCAGCGCATGCTGCCCATGTTGGCGCTCACACGCGCACAACGCGTACCGTACGCGGGTACGGTGGCCATCAGCGGCGTGGTGACCAGCTTGGCCTTGGCCGTGGCACTCACGGTGATGGTGGCCAGTTTTAGGGGCTCGGTCACCCAGTGGCTGGACACCATATTGCCCGCCGACATCTACCTGCGCTCGTCGCCACCCACCAGCAACATAGACCGCGGCGCTTTCAACCCCCAACTGCTAGACGCCTTGCGCGACTTGCCCGACGTTGCGCTGGCGCTAGAGCAGCATGTGAGCACCGTCACGCTGGACGCCAACCAAGCGCCTGTGGCGGTCATGGCCAGACGCCTCACACGCGCAGCCGACGGCTGGCCCCAAGACCTGCCTGCAGCACCCAACGCCACACCAGCGGCGACACCTCAGGTTGCCGCCGGCGGGCGCGACAGCGCCGATTACTACCCAGTGTGGATCAGCGAAGCCCTGCGCGACACCTACCAGCTGCGGGTTGGTCAACCGTTTGACTTGCTCAACGCACGCATCGGCAAAGACCCGAATGCGCCAGGTGCTCAGCGCGCCTACGTGGCCGGGGTGTGGCGCGACTATGCACGCCAAACCGGCAGCGTGGTCATGCAGTGGCACGACTTGCAGCACACCCACTTGCCGCGAGACATCACCGACATTGCCGTCACATTGACACGCGGTACGACCAGTGGCTCTTTGAGCCAGGTGCAGCAAGCCATTCGACAGGCCTACAGCGACACCCACAACAACGCGCCCGCCAGCGAACTGACCATGGCCACCACCACAGAGATACGCACACAGTCGTTGCGCATTTTTGACCGCAGCTTTGCCGTGACCCAGTGGCTGCAAATGGTGGCCATTGGCATTGGCTTGTTTGGCGTGGCCACCAGCGTGAGCGCACAGGTACTGGCGCGCCAACGCGAGTTTGGCTTGCTCGCCCATCTCGGACTGACACCGGCGCAAGTGCAGCGCTTGGTCACCGGCGAGGCGCTGCTGTGGAGCGTGGTGGCTGCTGCAGTGGGCCTAGGCCTAGGCTTGCTGGTGAGCGCGGTGTTGGTGTTTGTGGTCAACCCGCAAAGCTTTCACTGGACCATGGACTGGCAACTGCCGCTGTGGCGCCTGCTGGGCTTGTGCGCTGCCGTGGTGCTGTGTGGCACCGCCACCAGCGCCTGGGTCGCGCGCCGTGCCCTGAGCGCACACGCGGTGCAAACCGTGAAACAAGACTGGTGACACGCATGCCCTCCAAACCACCAACAACAACCGCACACACCATGCCCGCGCTGTGGCCCAGGCGCCAGGTGTTGGCCGCAGCCACGGCGGCATTGGGTGGCCTGGCCTTGGGGCCATGGGCTAGGCCCGCGCATGCCCAGCCAACCCACAACGCATTGGTGTTCCCGCGCGACTTGGGCAGCCACAACGACTTTGACATTGAATGGTGGTACCTCACGGGCTACTTGAATGTGCCCAACAGCGACACACCCTTGGGCGTGCAGGTGACGTTTTTCAGAAAACGCATTGCCAGCGCAGCAGCACTGACCCACCAACGTGCAGCCAAACACCTGGTGTTTGCACACGCCGCTATTGCAGTGCCGCCCGCAATGACGGGCTACAGCGGGCAACTGCGCCACAGCCAACGCACCGCGCGCTGGAATGGCGCAGACACGCCGCCCGCTGGTGCTGGTGCTGGTGCTGGTGCTGGTGCTGGTGCTGGTGCTGATGCATCGGTAGGTGCATCAGTCGGGGTATCCGAGGGTAGGTCATTGGGCGCGGCCGCCTACCCACGCGCCTGGGCCAGCGCACGCACCATGGATGTGGGCATTGTCAATGCCGAAGGCGCATGGCGCATGCGCGCGCTGGACGCCGAGACCTTTGAAGCGCAGGTGCACAGCAGGGCTATGCCCAGCGATCAGCTGCCCACAACGACTGCACCATACAACGCGCAAGACTTTGCACTGAAACTGAGCGCCACCGCCACGCAAGCGCCGATTTTGCAGGGCACACAAGGCCTGTCGCAAAAAGGCCCTAACCCACGCGAGAGCAGTTGGTACACCACCCATGCGCAGTTGGCGCTCAACGCCACCGTCACCCTTGACGGGCAACGCCACGCATTGACTGGCCGCGGCTGGCTGGACCACGAATGGAGCCATGGCTTTATGCCCAGCGGTGCCAATGGCTGGGACTGGGTGGGCTTTAATTTTGACGATGGCAGCGCGCTCACCGCTTTTCAGCTGCGCGGCGCGCAGAGCACGGTGATCTGGGCCGGCGGCTCGTGGCGCGACGCCAGTGGGCGCACACACAGCTTTTCACCCAGCGATGTGCAATTTGTCGCTCAAACCAGCTGGCAAAGCCCACGCACAGGCACGTCATACCCTGTGCAATGGCAGCTGCGCACACCCCAAGGCCTGTTCGGTATTCGCCCCGTCATGCCCGACCAAGAGCTGGACAGCCGCCAAAGCACAGGCACGGTGTACTGGGAAGGCTTGTGCGC
>JANREF010000234.1 GCA_030726195.1 Burkholderiaceae bacterium
GGATTGCCAGCCAAATTGCGGCGGCACGCGAACAGGCGATCGCACACTTGCTGTAAACCGCGCTTCAAAGGCTGTTTAAACCTGCATCAAATCCTGCTTCATAGCCCGATCAAGGGTGGCGGTATTCGTATGCCTGGATGTCTAGATATTGCGATGCCTAGGGTTTAGGCACAGGGGCTTGGTTGCATGCGCTTAGGTCTGCGCTCTGGCCCAGGACACCAAGTCAGCCCGACTCATGGCACCACTCACGCGGGCCACTTCTTTGCCACCTTTGAACACTGCCAAGGTGGGAATGCTGCGGATGTTGAAGCGCGCACCCACATCTTGGTGGGCCTCAGTGTCTACCTTGGCCAGCAACAACTCGCCGGCCAAGTCGGCGGCCGCGGCCTCAAATTGCGGGGCCATCATGCGGCAGGGGCCGCACCAAGGTGCCCAAAAATCCACCAATACCGGCTGCGCACTGCGCGTGATGTGCTTGTTGAGCGCAGCACCATCTAGCGCCACGGGCTTGGCCACTTGCATGGGCTTTGCACAGCGCCCGCAGTTGGCTTGCGCCAAGTCTGACGGCGCGACGCGGTTGGTGGTGTGGCAATGAGGGCACACAATGTGCGGGGCTTCAGAGGTCATGGCAGTTCGGTATCCAACAGAGGTAACACCTCCAGCATGCGGGCGTTTGGTCTGTTTTCAAGGCGCGCCCCTTTGGGTTTTGATCTCGCAGTGCGGTTCAACGCCTGTAGCGCAAGGCGCTGCGCACCAGTCCTCAGGGTTGTGGCTCAAATCCACTTGGCCAACAAACTGCACAAGCCACTGATGACCAAGGTGGATGCCAACGGCACGGGGATGGTGCGCCCTGCAATGCGCAACTCAAAGTCGCCAGGCAACTTGCCAACGCCAATGCGGCGCAGCATGGGCAGCAAGCCGTTGATGAGCACCAAGGCCAAAAACACCACAATCAGCCAGCGAAACATCGGTGCCTCACAGGGTGTGCGTGCGGTCAAACTGGGTGAAGCCGATCAGGCCGCCCGCGTCGTTCACCGCTTGTGTGTTGGCTGGTGCCACCAGCGCCAACACTTTGAACAACTCGCCCATCTCGTGCTCATGCACCAACTTGAGCGCTTGCGCTTGCTCGTTGGGGCTGCCAGTGGGCAGCAAGTCCACCATGCCGCAGTTGAGTAAGAACCGGCCTTGGCTGGTGTAGCCCAGCACGTCCAAGCCGCCGTCTTGGGCGGCCAGTGCTGCGGCTGTGAAGTCCACGTGCACGGTGATGTCCTTCAAACCGACGCCCACCAGCGGGTTGGTGTCGCTGGTGTGCTGGTAATGGCACATCAGCGTGCCCATGTGGCGCTGAGGGTGGTAATACTCGGCATGGGTAAAGCCGTAGTCCACCAACAATGCCGCACCCGACTGGAGGCGGCTACCCAGGCTGCGCATCCACGCTTGTGCTTGCTGGTGCCACTCCACCCAGTAGTCCAATCCGGGCGGGACGTCGATGTCGGGGCGCAGCGCCGTGGCCTGGTCTTGCCAGCGCAGGCACCAGGTGTCTTGCGAGTCATCTGCAACAACGCCGCGCTCGCGCCACTCGCCGCTGGCGGTGCGCACCATGAGCTTCACGGGCATGGCGTCGAGCACCTCGTTGCCCAAGACCACAGCATTGATCTCGTCGGGCCACTGGGTGACCCACTGCAGCTCGACCTTGTCGGCCAGGTGTGCCAAGGTGGCCTCTTGCTTGGCCCGCAGCATGGCGGACAACTCCACAATGACGTAACGCTGGATGGGCACGCCATCGCGCAACAAGCTGCCTATGACTTGCTCGGCCAATGCGCCTGTGCCGCCGCCAAACTCCCACACCTCGCTCACACTGCACAGCTGCATGGCTTGGGCCACCTGTTTGGCCAGGGTGCGTCCAAAAATGGGGCTGAGCTCAGGGGCCGTCACAAAGTCTGAACCGTCACTGGGCATGCGGCCCAACTTGGGACGCTCATTGGTGTAATAGCCCAAGCTAGGCGCGTACAAGGCGTGGGCCATGAACGCATCAAACGGCAACCACCCGCCTGCTTGCGCAAGTTGCTCGTGGATATACCCCTGCATCAGCTGTGGCGTGGGCAGTATCGGGGGGGAAGTCGGTACACTTGGAGTCTTCATGCGCGGTTTGTAGCCTTTGACAGCCGTCATTGTGCGCCAAGAGTTGCGTGGCATTGGCTTCACGGTCAAAGAGGCCGCCGCTGGCCAAAGCCATCGATTCAAGGTCCGTCTTCATAGTCTTGGTAAAAAACCTTTGGTCTAAAAGCCTTCGCTCTATAGCCTTTGCTCTATAGCCTTCGTTCCACCGCCTTTATTTCCGCGCCTTTATTTCCGCGTTTTACCCCTGAGCAGCCTGTACCCCACCCCATGCAGACCCACACCAACACGCGCTTCACAGCATCACTCGTCCCCCGCGTGGCACTGGTCACGGGCGCGGCCACACGCTTAGGGCGTGACATCGCCTTGGCCTTGGCCGGCAGTGGCTGGAGCGTGGCCATTCACTACCGCAACTCCGCCGAGCAGGCCCAGCAAACGCTGGCCGACTGCATGGCCTTGGGCGCGCAGGCCCACCCACACGCGCGCTTTCACAGCTTTCAGGCCGACCTGTCTGATGCCACCCAATGCGCCGACCTGGCCAAACAAGTGAGTACCCACTTCGGATCTTGGGGCGCGCTGGTCAACAGTGCGTCTGTGTTTGAACACGACAGCGCCAGCTCTGCCAGCACCGACAGCGCCGCCTTGCACTGGCACACCAACACCATGGCACCCGTGCTGCTGACCCAAGCCTTGTACGCCCATGCGCAGCAACACAAGGCCTGCGCCGTGGCGGTGAACATGCTGGACCAAAAGCTGTGGAACATGAACCCCGACTTCTTCAGCTACACCCTGAGCAAAGCGGCTCTAGAAACCGCCACCACCATGCTGGCCCAAGCGTTGGCACCCACCATGCGCGTGGTGGGTGTAGCCCCGGGCTTGACGCTGACCAGCCACATGCTGACCGATGCGCAATTCCAGGCCCTACACAAGCTCTCCCCGCTGGGGCAGTCCAGCACGCCGCAAGATGTGGCCGCAACGGTGCTGTTTGCGCTCAGCAATGCATCTATCACTGGCACCACCTTGCTGGTAGACGGCGGGCAGCACCTGCAAAAATTTGACCGCGATTTCTCTCTAATGGCTTCAACATGACAGCAACCACCACACCAACGCCTGATGCACCTGCCACGTCTAGCGCGTCTGGCAACCAAATACTCACGCTCTCTGGACTGAGGTTCAACGCCAGCTTGGGTATCTTGGAGCACGAAAAAAATACGCCCCAACCCATTCAGGTGGATGCCGAGCTCAACCAAGGCTTGCAGCCCCTGCTGCCCCTGGACGACGACATCAACCATGTGTTGGACTACCGCAAGGTGCGCCAAATCATCATCGACGAGTGCACCGCCGAGCACGTGAATCTGCTTGAAACACTCATAGGCAGACTCACCCACCGACTCATGCAGTTGCCTGGCGTGATGGGTGCGCGCGTGCGCATTGCCAAACTGGAAATTTTTGAAGACTGCGAAGTCGCCATACGCATGCAAGGAGGCCAATGGTGAACACCACAACCAGCCCAGAAACCGCCGCCGTACAAGACGCGGACAAACAGCAACAGCGCGAAGACCACAAGCTGGAAAAACGCCTGTGCCGCCAAATGGGGCAGGCCATCATCGACTACAACATGATCGAACACGGCGACCGTGTGATGGTGTGTATGTCGGGCGGCAAAGACAGCTATGCCATGTTGGACATTTTGCTCAAGCTCAAGAGCCGCGCGCCCATTTCTTTTGACATCGTCGCCGTCAACCTGGACCAAAAACAGCCCGGTTTCCCAGCGCACATTTTGCCCGCGTACCTGGAAAAACTGGGTGTGGAATTCCACATCGAAAACCAAGACACCTACAGCGTGGTGAAAGACAAAATCCCAGAGGGCAAAACCATGTGCAGCTTGTGCAGCCGGTTGCGCCGTGGCATTTTGTACCGCGTCGCCGGTGAGCTCAACTGCAACAAAATTGCCCTGGGCCACCACCGCGACGACATCTTGCAAACCCTGCTGCTCAACATGTTCTTTGGCTCACGCCTCAAAGGCATGCCCGCCAAGCTCGTCAGCGACAGCGGCCAGCAC
>JANREF010000235.1 GCA_030726195.1 Burkholderiaceae bacterium
GACGGCCACTACTACGCTGTGCCTGTGAACCTGCACAACGAAAACTGGGTTTGGTACAACAAGTCCGTGCTGGCCAAAGCTGGTGTGAAGAAAGATCCCACCACACTCGACGACGTGTTTGCCGCCATGGACAAGATCAAAGCCATGGGCTTGACACCCTTGGCCTTGGGTGGTCAAGGCTGGCAAGAAGGCATCACCTTCCGCTCAGTCATGCTGGCGGTCGGCGGTCGTGACCTGTACATGAAGACCTTCCGTGACCGTGACGCGTCAAGCCCCGAGTTCCGCAAAGCCGTTGAAAGCTACCGCAAGCTCAAAGGCTACGTGGACAGTGGCTCACCCGGACGCGATTGGAACCTGGCCACAGCCATGGTGATCGACGGCAAAGCAGGCTTCCAATTCATGGGTGACTGGGCCAAAGGCGAATTCATCAACGCCAAGAAAAAAGAAGGCACAGACTTTGGTTGCATGATGGCCGGCGGCCCCAAGATGCCTTACCAAATCGGTGGTGACGTGTTCGTGTTCCCCAAGAACAAGAATGCTGGCAACGAAGCCGCTCAGATGAAGTTGGCAGAAATGATGATTTCTCCTGAGATGCAAGTGTCTTTCAACAACAAGAAGGGTTCCATCCCAATCCGCACCGACGTGAACCTGTCTGGCGTGGACTCTTGTGCCAAGGCTGGTCTGGCTGCGATCAAAGAGAAGCGTCTCTTGGAGAGCGTGCAAGAACTGTTGAACCCAGATGCACAGGGCGCGTTTGACGATGCCGTGAGCAAGTTCTGGAACTCCAACCAGTCTGTTGACGAAGGCGTAAAGGCCATGGCTACAGCACTCAAGCTGGGCTAAAACCAAGGAGCCTGCGGCTCCTGAGGCCCCCGGGCCTCGCTACCAAGTTGTCAACACGACAGCTAGCCAATCAAGCGGCGTGTGCCGCTTGATTGGTTTTAACGTTGAATCCCGAAAGCTACCATGGTTAGAAACGCCAAACCCAATCGAATCAACATGGCGCTACATGCCGCGTTGCTGCCGCTGGTTATCACCACCTTGCTGGCCTACGTTGGATCGGTTCTTTGGACCATCCGGATTTCGTTCTCCTCATCCAAACTGTTGCCCCGAAGCGACTGGGTTGGTTTCTCACAGTTTGAGCGCTTGTTCGAGACCGATCGCTGGATCGTGTCGCTGCAAAACATGGGCATCTTGGCCTTTGTGTACATTGGCGGCGTGATGATTGTGGGCTGTCTGCTGGCGGTATTCATAGACCAGCAGGTCAAGGGCGAGAGCTGGTTTCGCACCATCTTCCTGTATCCATTCGCCATGAGTTTCGTCGTCACGGGTCTGATTTGGCAGTGGCTGTTCAATCCCAGCTTAGGCTTGGAACACGCCGTGCGCAGCATGGGCTGGACCTCTTTCACATTCGACTGGACCGTTAGACCAGAAACCTCTATTTACGCCGTAGGCTTGGCCATGGTGTGGCAAGGCTGCGGCACCACCATGGCCATCATGTTGGCCGCACTGCGCGGCGTGGATGAAGAACAATGGAAAGCTGCCCGTTTGGACGGCGTGTCCAAGCCACGTTACTACCTCAACATCGTGCTCCCCCAATTGGGCCCCGCATTGGCCACATCGTTTGTATTGCTGGCGGTGGCGTTGGTTCGAACCTTTGACGTCGTCGCGGTCATGACCAGTGGCGGCCCCGGCAGCTCCAGTGAAGTGCCAGCCAAGTTCATCATCGACCACCTGTTTGGGCGCAACAACATCGGCTTGGCCTCTGCCGCCTCCGTGGTCATGCTCATCACCGTGTTCACCGTCTTGACCCCGTTGCTGTACTGGCGCTCCAAGGTGCAACAGCGTCTCAGCGCAGGTCATTGAAAGAATCCTATGTCCACCACAACATCTCCCACCCGGCTGGCACCAGCCACTCGCCCGCGCAAATCGCTGCTAGATCCAGCACGCCTGGGTGTGTATGCGTTCTTGCTGTGCACGGCGGCATTTTTTACCCTGCCGTTGTACGTCATGGTCATCACGTCTTTGAAAACAGCAGAAGAAGTGCGCGCCGTGGCCTTGTTTGCTTGGCCCATGTCGCCACAGTTTGCCAACTGGGCAGAGGCGTGGTCCACCGCCTGTATCTCGCTGGCCTGCGAAGGCATTCAAGGCGGCTTTTGGAACTCCATCCGACTGGTGGTGCCGGCCACGGTGCTGTCGGTGTTTTTGGGCGCACTCAACGGCTACGCCCTGAGCTTTTGGCGTTCACGCTGGGGCGACACACTGTTTGCCATCTTGATGCTGGGCGCATTTGTGCCCTTTCAAATCATGATTTACCCGCTGGTCACGTGGTTCCGCTTGGGCGGCTTTTACAACACCTACTGGGCTATTTTGTTGGTGCACTGCATCTTCGGCATGCCTGTTCTGACCTTGCTGTTCAGGAATTACTTTGTGGCCGTGCCACACGAGTTGTTCAAGGCCGCGCGCATCGACGGTGGCGGCTTTTGGCGCATTTTCTTCCAGCTCATGCTGCCCATGGCCACACCCATGCTCATCGTGGCGACTATTTTGCAAGTCACAGGTATTTGGAACGACTACTTGTTTGGCCTCATTTTTGCGGGCAAAGACAACTACCCCATGACGGTGCAATTGAACAACTTGGTCAACACCACCTTTGGTGAGCGGCGCTACCACATCGATATGGCTGCAACCATACTGACCTCTCTTGTGCCACTGCTCATCTACTTCTTCTCTGGCCGATGGTTTGTGCGCGGTATCGCTGCCGGCGCGGTCAAGGGTTAATTTTTAAATTCATACAACACAACGCAAAGGCCCCTTATGGCACAAGTGCAAATTAAAGACCTGGATATTGTTCTAGGCGGCAACGACATTTTGAAATCCTTGAACCTGGACGTTCAAGACGGTGAGTTTTTGGTTTTATTGGGCCCATCGGGCTGCGGCAAGTCCACGCTGCTGCACAGCATTGCAGGCTTCATCGATGTCACACAAGGTCAGATCGTCATTGGCGAGAAAGATGTCACCTGGGCCGACCCCAAGGACCGCGACATTGGCATGGTGTTCCAGTCGTACGCGCTGTACCCCACCATGAACGTGGAGCGCAACATGTCGTTTGGCCTGCGCGTGGCCAACGTACCCAAGGCGGAGATTGAGCGCCGCGTAGAACGCGCGGCCTCTATGCTGCACCTGGGCGACTTGCTCAAGCGCCGCCCTTCACAACTGTCTGGTGGCCAACGCCAACGCGTCGCCATTGGCCGCGCATTGGTGCGTGACGCCAAGGTGTTCTTGTTTGACGAGCCGCTGTCCAACTTGGACGCCAAGCTGCGCTCCGAACTGCGCCGTGAGCTCAAGCAGCTGCACTTGCAGCTGGACACCACCATGATTTACGTGACCCACGACCAAGTGGAAGCCATGACCTTGGCCACACGCATTGCCGTCATGCGCACCGGCGTGATTCAGCAAATTGGCTCACCCGAGACCATTTACAACACACCGGCCAATTTGTTTGTTGCGGGCTTCTTGGGTGCACCCACCATGAACACGTACACAGGTAAGTTGCAACACACCAACGGCACCACGCAGTTCACATGTGCGGCGTTCACCGCAGATGTATCGGGCTACCCAGGTGCAGCGCAGATCAGCACAACAGACGTGGTGGTGGGCTTTCGCCCCGAAAACGTCACCCTGAGCGACGGCGCATCGGGCAGTGCAGGCAACAGCGGGCGCGTGCATTTGATAGAGCCACTGGGCCCACAAAACATTGTGTGGCTGACCTTGGCCGACGGCTCAACCCTGTCGGCCGTCACCGACACCCAATGGCACGGCAAGGTCGGCGATACCGTCTCCTTCGTCTTTGAAAGCGCCAGAGCATCGGTGTTCGACGCCAAGACCGAGCAACGACTCTAATCCAGCAGCAGCTCAGGGCAGTCGAGAAAAGCCAAGCCACCGCTTGGCTTTTTCAGTCCAACACAGCACGCACGTGCGCTGTGCCCCCGCCGCCTTCTGTCACCTAGCCCTCCTCCCCCCACACACACCGCCATAGAGCTCACCACACCATGACCACAACCGCTCACTCCACTGTTGATGTTGACCAACTCGTTGACAGCCTATCGCTGGAACAACAGGTGCAACTGCTCACGGGCGCCGACTTTTGGCGCACGCACGCATT
>JANREF010000236.1 GCA_030726195.1 Burkholderiaceae bacterium
TCGGCCTTGCTGAGGTCTTGCCCCAGCAGTCCTCGCTTTGAACTCAACTTAATAAGGTTGGGCTAGCGAGCATCGCAATCATAGCAGTAAGTCGGGATCTGAATACAAAAATGTACAGAAATGTTTAAAAATGTACGAATACTTCAAAAAGGCATGAAAAAGCCCCGACACGTTTGATGTTGCGGGGCTGAAGTCTCTATTGGGGTCAGTGCCGGTTGGACCATCCCCTAATTTGGGGGTACCACGCCTTGGGCGCGCACCCACCAAACGACTGTTTTATGCCAGTTGCTCGTTGACGAACTCAACCAGCTGTGCCTTGCTCAATGCGCCAACTTTGGTGGCCGCCAATTGACCGTCTTTGAAGACCATCAACGTAGGGATGCCACGAATGCCGAACTGTGCAGGAATGGCGCGGTTTTCGTCGACGTTGACTTTTGCAATATCGAGTTTGCCTTCAAAGCTGCTGGCAACTTCGTCCAAAATGGGGGCAATCATTTTGCAAGGGCCACACCATTCAGCCCAAAAGTCCACCAAAACGGGCTTGGTAGATTTCAACACGTCTTGATCGAAACTAGCGTCTGAGACATGTTTGATGAGTTCGCTGGCCATGGTGTTCATCCTCTTTCGTTGAATAGGTCAATGTGTACGGTGCTGTACTTCGTTCACAATTGTGACAGAAACTCTGGTTTCACGTGTCGTGCAACGCAGCCGCTTTGTTTTTCCAATCCTCCTAGATCGACCTGATGCAAGCTACACCCGCTGGTACCAACGCCGCTGGCCCCTTATGGGACTGGTCGGCGCCTTTGGGTGAGTTGGACGCGTGGATACGCACCAACGGTTGGCAGCCCAGCGAAGTGGTGGTGCTGGTGCCGTTTGCCCAGCTGATGAGCGACGCCAAACAGGCGTGGGCCAAGGCCTATCCCAACAGCTTTGTGCCCAAGTTTGAAACCACCCGTAACTGGGCGGCACGTGTTGGGCCATTTACGCCAGCGCCCGATGATTTGACGCTGGACGCCGCGCACGACGCAGCCGTCAGTGCGGCCATGCTGGCCAGTATCGAGCTGCCTGGTTTAGACCACAACTGGCGGCAAACGCTCGCGCCGCAGTTGGTGAGCGCGGCCCAGTCACTGGCGAGCGTGGTCTGCGCCGTCGCCCCTGACCAGCGCGCGCAGTGGCTAGAGACCAAGCAAGTGGCGTTGGCCTTGGGCACAGGTGACGGCTTCAACAAATGGGAGTCGCTGATCGCTGCCTTGGCGCTCAACTGGGCTGCCACCAGTGCTTACGCCACCGATGTGTTGTGGGGTGTCGCTGCAAGGCGCCAGTGCGCGGCCTTGGCCGTTTTGCCGGGTCTTCAAACCGATGCGTTAACGCAGGCTTTGCTGCAGCATTGGGCCCAGTACAGCGGCGAGCAAGCCACCTACGAGCTGCCCCGCCTACAACTCAACGCTCAAGCCAAAGATGGATTAAACGATGGCGTGCAGGCTGAAGCGCATGCTGGCACGCCCAACGCGCATGTGTATGCCGCGACCGATGCACACGATGAGGCCAGCTTGGCAGCTGCGTGTGTGCTGTCGCACTTGCAGGCCCAGCGTGTGCCAGTGGCCATCGTCGCGCAAGACCGGTTGCTCACCAAGCGCATACACGCGCAATTGCAAGCCGCCGGTGTGGACTGGCGCGATGAAACCGGTTGGATGTTGTCCACCACGCCCATTGCGGCGATGCTGATGGCATGGCTGCAAGCCAGCCGCGTGGGAGCCAGTGCCAATCAGTTGCTCGACTTTGTCAAAGCACTGCCCATGTGCCAAGCGCAGCCGCTGGCCTCGCAACTGGCGGGGTGGGAGCTCAGGCTGCGGGAACGCCAGCGCCGCACAGCCGAGCAAGCCTTGACCGAGCTGCGGGACTTGGCGTTTCAAGCCGAGCCCAATGGGCCGCTTGTGGCAGATGTGTTGATGGCTTGGTTGGCCTTGGCGCGCGACAGCAGGTCGCCCCATGAATGGCGTGAGGCGGTGTTGCGCTTGCTCATCAGCAGCGACTGGATGCTGCAGTGGCCCGACGACGACGCCACGCAACAAGTGCTGCGCATGCTGCGGCTAGACCACGCGCTACTGGCGCAGTGGTTGGGGCAGCACTCGGCGTCAGGCGATGCGCCAGCGCACCAAACCGCGCCCGTCGATCTGAGCCGAACCTCTTGGGATCGTGACCGTCAAGCCCAGCACTTGGACTTGGTGCTGTCCGCACAAACGCTGCCCGCGGCGCTGGCAGATGTGGTGCAAACTTGGTCGGTTGCCCTGGCACCGGCGTGGCGGCGCATGTCGCCCAACACCTTCACGGGGTGGTTGCGTGCAGGCCTAGAGGGCGGCAGCTACAAACCCGACTACGTGGGGCGCATTGAGGTATCGGCCTTGCCCATGGCGCAATTGTTGGGGCGCGAAGTGGGCGCCGTGGTCATCGCGGGTTGCGATGCATCGCACATGCCGTCGTACGTCAATGCCATCAGCTTGTGGACGCCTGCGCAGCAAGAAGTACTGGGCTTGTTGGACGCAGCGGCCCAAACCCAGGCCGCATTTGATGCGTGGTGCCTGGCCAGCAGCCTGCCCGTATTGGACGTGCTGTGGCGTCAAGCCGATGGCGACCAGGCCCTGCAAGCAGCGCCATGGTTGGCGCTGGCTCAAAGTGGGCAAGACGCGCAGTTGAACAGTGTGTGGTTGCACCGCAGAACATGGCGCAGTGGTGTGGACAGCCGCACGCTGGTTGGCCAGCTGTGCCACGCCACGCCCAAACCCCTGCCGACGTTGGGCAGCCACACGCCTGAGCGCGTGTCGGCCAGTGCCTACCAATCGCTGCGCGACTGCCCTTACCGCTTTTTTGCGCTGCAAGGTTTGCGGCTCTGGGACAGCGCTGAGCTAGACGAGGCGGCGGGCGCACGCGACATGGGCAACTGGCTGCACAGGGTGTTGCAGCTCTTCCATGAAACGCGGGCGTTCGCCCCCAACACCAACGCCGTTTCAGACCTGCAGCTTATTGATCATTTGGCCCAGCAGGTGCGTGAAGACATGGGCTTTGAGGCGGCTGCTTTTTTGCCTTTCGATGGCAATTGGGCGCAGCTGCGCGATGGTTATTTGGCTTGGTTGCAAGCTCATGAAGCCAGCGGCCATGTGTTTGTCGGTGCTGAGCAGCGCAAGGAGCGTGTGTTGTACGAAGACTATGCCTTGCGACCTGACACCCAAGGTGATACGCACCGTGGTGCCGCAGGTCGTGCGGTGGTCACCATTACCGGCACCATAGACCGTGTCGATGCGCGTGCTGGGAGCCGCGTCGAGGTGGTGTTGGACTACAAAACAGAGCGCTTGGACAAGACCAAGCAACGGGTTAAAGACCCATTGGAGGACACGCAGCTCGCCTTTTATGCTGCGCTCATGTGCGCACAAGACCCACAGCATGAGGTGCAGACCGCGTACTTGAACATTTCAGGCCAAGGCGCGAAAGGCGATAAGAGCGATAAGAGCGATAAAGGCGGCCAAGGTGACCAAGGGAACGCAGGGGACAAAGGAAATACAGGGGACACTGGGAATCAAGGCACCAGCACCCCATCTGGTGTGACAACGCAGGTGGAGCAAACGGGTGGACCCGCTGCAGTGCAGGCCGTTTTGGCCGCAGTGGTGCACGACATCACACGCTTGCAACGCGGGCAGCCACTGCCAGCATTGGGTGACGGCGCGGTGTGCGACTATTGCGCCGCCCGCGGCTTGTGTCGCAAAGACTTTTGGGGAGACGGCGAATGACGCAGCCCTTGAGCTACAGCATCAATGGCCAAGTGGTGCAACCCCAGGCGTTTTATGCGGCGGCGTGTCACCCGCTGCGCCACGTGGTGGTTGAAGCTTGCGCGGGGGCAGGCAAAACGTGGATGTTGGTCGCGCGCATCGTGCGCGCGTTGCTGCTGGGCACTGCACCGCAAAACATTTTGGCCATCACCTTCACCAACAAGGCCGCAGCCGAAATGCGTGGCCGCGTTGATGAGCTGATGGCTGCATGGGCCACTATGAGTGATGCGGCGCTCACAGATGAATTGTTGGCGCGTGGGCTATCGCTTCACGACATCACCCCTGACGTGCTGGTGCGTGCGCGGGGCATGCATGCGAGCGTGTTGGCCGGGCGCG
>JANREF010000237.1:0-8581 GCA_030726195.1 Burkholderiaceae bacterium
CACCACACATCAAGGCGCGCCACCATGGACCCTATGGTCAAGCCATAGGGTGACAGACGGGTGAGCAAGAGGTTGCGTACGGGTGCGGGTGAGCCTGAGGGTTGCATACCGGTACGGGTAACCCAGGGGTGGCATACGGGCGAAACGCGTGGGCAGGGCGATAGGCCTGTCATTGCGCGGCTTGACCGTGCAATCCATCCATGCCCCCTGCACAGCCCCGCAAGCACCACACATCAAGGCGCGCCACCATGGACCCTATGGTCAAGCCATAGGGTGACACACGGGTGAGCAAGAGGTTGCGTACGGGTGCGGGTGAGCCTGGGGCGGTATTCGGGTGAAGCGCGTTGGCCAAGCGCTCAGTTCAAGGCCGCCTTGAGCAGGTCGTTGACTTGCTGTGGGTTGGCCTTGCCTTTGCTGGCCTTCATCACTTGGCCTACCAAGGCGTTGAAGGCCTTGTCTTTGCCCGCCTTGAACTGCGCCACGTTGTCGGGGTTGGCAGCCACCACCTCGGCGATGATGGCTTCTAACGCGCCGCTGTCGTTCATCTGCTTGAGGCCTTTGGCTTCAATGACTGCATCGACGTTGTCGCCTTCGCCATTCCAAAGCGCTTCAAACACTTGGCGCGCCGCGTTGTTGGAAATGGTTTGGTCTTGAATGCGCGCAATCAAGGCCGCCAACACCGCAGCCGATACAGGCGCTTGGTCGATGGTGGTGTCCTGGGCATTGAGGCGCTTGGACAACTCACCCATGACCCAGTTGGCCACCAGCTTGGGCTGGCCGCAAGCCTGTGTTGCCGCCTCGAAATAGGCGGCGGTGGCTTGGTTTGCGGTGAGCATGTCGGCGTCGTAAGCGCTCAAGCCATGAGCGTCCATGAAGCGTTTGGCCATCACGCGTGGTAACTCTGGCATGGTCGCTTCAACGCTGGACACCCAGTCGCGCGCAATGACCAACGGCGGCAAGTCGGGGTCGGGGAAGTAGCGGTAGTCGGCCGCGTCTTCTTTGGTGCGCATGGCGCGGGTTTCGCCGGTATCGGGGTCAAACAAAATGGTGGCTTGTTGGATGTCAAAGCCGTCTTCAATTTGTTCAATTTGCCAGCGGATTTCAAAATCAATGGCTTGCTGCATGAAGCGAAAGCTGTTGAGGTTTTTAATCTCTCGGCGTGTGCCCAGCGGCGCACCGGGCTTGCGCACGGACACGTTGGCGTCGCAGCGAAAACTGCCCTCTTGCATGTTGCCGTCGCAAATGCCAATCCAAGTCACAAGTTTGTGCAGCTCTTTGGCGTAGGCCACGGCCTCGGCGCTGGAGCGCATGTCGGGCTCGGTGACAATTTCTAGCAGCGGTGTGCCTGCGCGGTTCAGGTCAATGCCACTTTGGCCTACAAAATCTTCGTGCAGCGATTTGCCCGCGTCTTCCTCCAGGTGGGCGCGCACCAAGCGCACGGTTTTGGGTTCGCCGTCCAACAAGAAACTCACCTCGCCGCCTTGCACCACGGGTATTTCAAATTGGCTGATTTGATAGCCCTTGGGCAGGTCTGGGTAGAAGTAGTTTTTGCGGGCAAACACGCTCTTGTCGGCCACATAAGCGCCCACGGCCAGCCCCAGCTTGATGGCGCACTCCACGGCAGCGCGGTTCATCACAGGCAAGGTACCAGGCAAGGCCATGTCCACCACGCTGGCTTGCGTGTTGGGCGCGGCACCAAAGGCCACGCTGGAGCGGCTGAAAATTTTGGACTGCGTGGACAGCTGGGCGTGTGTCTCAAAACCAATGACCACTTCGTAGCCATTGATCAGTAGGGATGGACTCTGTGCGGCGGCGCTCATGCGGCGGCTCCTGATGGTGTGAGACTGGGGCTGCGGCGGTGCCAATCGGTGGTTTGCTGGAAGCTGTGCGCCGTGTGCAGCAAGGTGCTTTCAGTCAAGTAGTTGCCCACCAACTGCAAGCCCACAGGCATGCCAGCGGCACCAAAGCCCGCGGGCATGCTCATGCCGGGCAGGCCTGCCAAGCTGGTAGACAGTGTGAAGATGTCGGCCAAATAGTTGGCCACGGGGTCGTTGCTTTTCTCGCCAATGCCCCAAGCCACGGTAGGGGCGACTGGACCTGCAATCACGTCGCACTTGGCAAAGGCGGCTTGGAAGTCTTGCGCAATGAGGCGACGGATTTTTTGTGCCTGCAAGTAATAGGCGTCGTAGTAGCCGTGGCTGAGCACGTAGGTGCCAATCAAAATGCGGCGCTGCACCTCTGGGCCAAAGCCCTCGGTGCGCGACCTTTGGTACATATCGCCCAAATCGTCGTAGTCTTTGGCGCGGTGGCCGTAGCGCACGCCGTCAAAGCGGCTCAGGTTGCTAGAGGCCTCGGCGGGCGCAATGATGTAGTACACCGGAATGGACAGCTCGGTGCGCGGCAGGCTGATGTCGACCAAGGTCGCGCCCATGTCGGCGAGCTGCTTGAGCGCAGCTTGCACCGCCTCGTTCACGTCGGGGCTCAGGCCTGCACCAAAAAACTCAGCAGGCAAGCCCACGCGCAAGCCCAACAGGGGTTTGTCGGCTGTGGCACCAGCGCGCGGTTGGGACAAAGCGGCCAAGTAATCCACGCCAGGCACATCCAAGGAAGTGGAGTCGTGGTCTAAATCAGGGCCGGTCATGTGGCCCAACAAGGCAGCACAGTCCAGCGCTGTTTTGGCCATGGGACCTGCTTGGTCCAAGCTGGAGGCGAAGGCCACCATGCCAAAGCGCGAGCACAAACCATAGGTGGGCTTGATACCGGTGATGCCGCAAAAACTGGCCGGTTGGCGAATCGAGCCGCCGGTGTCGGTGCCAGTGGCTCCAGCCACCAAACCTGCAGCCACGGCAGCAGCCGAGCCGCCGCTGGAGCCGCCGGGTACGCGGCTGGTGTCCCATGGGTTTTTCACGGGGCCATAAGCAGAATTTTCGTTGCCAGATCCCATGGCGAATTCGTCGCAGTTGAGCTTGCCCAGGCTGATGGTGCCCGCGTCTATCAAGCGCTGCACGACGGTGGCGTTGAAAGGGCTTTGGTAGCCGGCCAGCATGCGCGAGCCCGCCGTGGTGGGCGCATCGGCGGTGACGAACACGTCTTTGTGTGCCAGCGGCACGCCCAGCAAAGGCGCTGCATCGCCAGCGCTCACGCGCGCATCGGCAGCCTTGGCGCTGGCCAGCGCGGCCTCGGGCGCGAAATGCACAAAGGCGCCCAAGTCGGCATGCGCCTCGCAGCGCTGGATGAGCGCTTGGGTGACCTCCACGCTAGAGACTTGCTTGGTTTGGATCTGGCGGGCGGTTTCAGCCACGCCCCATTCATGGATAGCAGACATCAACAACTTCCTCACTCAATCACTTTGGGAACCAAGAACAAACCGCGCTCTACCGCCGGTGCGCTGGCTTGGTTGGCGTCGCGGGCTTGCTCGGTGGCAGGCTCACTGACCACGTCGTCGCGCAGGCGCAGCTGCACGGGCGTGCCCATGGCATCGGTCGGGTGTGCCAGCGGCTCCACGCCGGTGGTGTCCACTGCATTCATTTGCTCGACCAGCGTGAAAAAGCCGTTGAGCTGCTCCAGCGTGCGCTGTTGCGTGTCTGGGTTGACCTCCAGGCGGGCCAGTCGGCTCAGGCGAGCCATGTCGTCAATCGTTAGTGCCATAGTAATATTTTGTCGGTTATGGCCAAGTTGGCGTCCAATCGGGTCTTTGCTTAGGCAAAACCCGGGTTTGCGCCATGGCAATGGGGTATTATCCAGTCTTTGTATATCTACGCTTTTGAGCGTGTCTACGCCTGAGGCAAACAGCCGTAAAACAGTCTGACGGTCACCCGTGGTGATGGCAGTCGACGCCCCTATTTTGCAATCTTACGTGCAGCGACAACGCGCCGTCGCTGCCAACCGCTCCCGCCGCGCAACAGGAAGCCCCCATGTTTGAAGCATTTCGTCGTCAATTTTCATCCGATCTAGCCATCGACCTTGGCACCGCCAACACCGTCATTTACATGCGCGACAAAGGCATCATTTTGAATGAGCCGTCGGTGGTTGCCATTCGCCACGAAGGTGGCCCACAAGGTAAAAAAACCTTGCAAGCCGTTGGTCAAGAGGCCAAGTCCATGCTGGGCAAAGTGCCTGGCAACATCGAAGCCATTCGCCCCATGAAGGACGGCGTGATTGCCGACTTCACGGTGACCGAGCAAATGCTCAAACAGTTCATCAAGATGGTGCACCCCCGCTCCATCTTCCGCCCCAGCCCACGCATCATCATTTGTGTGCCTTGTGGCTCTACACAAGTGGAGCGCCGCGCGATACGCGAGTCTGCACTGGGCGCAGGCGCATCAGAGGTCTACCTGATTGAAGAGCCCATGGCCGCGGCCATTGGCGCAGGCTTGCCCGTGTCTGAGCCCTCTGGCTCTATGGTCATTGACATCGGCGGCGGCACCACTGAAGTGGGCGTGATTTCGCTGGGTGGCATGGTCTACAAAGGCAGCGTGCGTGTGGGTGGTGACCGCTTTGACGAGGCCATCATCAACTACATTCGCCGCAACTACGGCATGCTCATTGGCGAGCCCACGGCCGAAGCCATCAAGAAAAACATCGGCTCCGCCTTCCCAGGTGGCGAGGTGAAGGAAATGGAAGTCAAGGGCCGCAACCTGTCTGAAGGTGTGCCACGCTCGTTCATTATTTCCAGCAATGAAATTTTGGAAGCCCTGACCGAGCCGCTCAACAACGTGGTTTCAGCCGTTAAAAACGCGCTAGAACAAACACCTCCAGAGCTGGGCGCAGACATTGCCGACCGCGGCATGATGCTCACCGGCGGCGGCGCGTTGTTGCACGACTTGGACCGCTTGCTGGCAGAAGAAACCGGCTTGCCCGTGTTGGTGGCTGAAGACCCACTGACTTGCGTGGTGCGTGGCTGTGGCATGGCGCTGGAGCGCATGGACAGCTTGGGCACCGTGTTCTCACGCGAATAAGCTGCGCGCCTTGGGCACTTTGGCACGCGCCACCACTTGTACTAATGTTTAGCAGCAGCCACACCTTGTGTTAGATCGCACGCCACCCGCGTTCTTCAAGCAAGGCACAACCGCCTTCACCAAACTGTTGGTGTTTGCCGCCCTGTCGGTGTTGCTGATGATGGCCGACTTGCGCTGGACCCTGGGCCAGCCCATTCGCAACGCCATGGCCACCACGCTGTACCCGGTTCAATGGGTGTTGCGCCAGCCCGTAATGGGCGCTCAGTGGCTGGGTGACTACTTGCAATCGCTGGACAAGGCCATTGCCCGTAACGAACAACTCACCGAGCAGCTGCTAGACCAAGCCGCCACCGTGCAGCAAGTGGACTACCTCAAGCTGGAAACCCAGCGCCTGCAAAACTTGCTCGACTTGCACAACAGCTTTGCCGACGTGGGCACGGCCGCGCGCGTGGTCGCCCAAACACCAGACCCCTACTCCAAGCGCGTGATTCTGGACAAAGGCACCACGCAAGGCATTCGCGCAGGCTCTGCCGTGATTGACATCAACGGCGTGTACGGCCAAGTCACCCGCGCTTTCTTGCTCACCTCGGAAGTCACGGTGCTCACAGACCGCAACCAGTCCACCCCCGTCATGAACGCGCGCACTGGCGAGCGCAGCGTGCTGTTTGGCGAGGTCGGCGGAGATGGCACGCATTTGGAGCTGCGCTTTGTCAGCAGCAACGCCGACATACAAACGGGCGACCTGCTCATGACCAGTGGCATAGACGGTGTGTACCCACCGGGGCTGCCTGTGGCCACCATCGTTGACATTCCTCTGCTCATGGATACCAACTACGCCAGCATCCGCTGCAAGCCCCTGTCCAACGTAGATGCCACACGTCACGTGTTGGTGATGCCGTCTCCCGAACTGGTTGCCCCTGTTGCCGACGCAATGCAAAGCACACCGGAGACCAGCCCATGATCATGCGCCCTGGCCAACAGCTGCTGCTGCCCGCCTCTGGCTGGTTTATTTGGATGTCGCTTGTAGCCGCGCTGCTGCTCAACATGCTGCTGACCACCGTGTTTGGCAGCGCCAGCTTGTGGCTGCCCGATTTTTTGGCGGTGGTCTTGGTGTTTTGGAACGTCAATCAAACTCGCCGTGTGAACGTGGGCGCAGCCTTTTTGTTTGGCCTTTTAATGGACGTGCACAGCAGCTCGCTGTTGGGTGAGCACGCGCTGTCGTACAGCCTGCTGTCTTACTTTGCCGTGAGCATGCACAGGCGATTGCGCTGGTTTTCACTCGACGGCCAAGCCGTGCAATTGGTACCGCTGTTTTTGGCGGCCCACGCCACACAGTGGCTGGTACGCTGGCTGGTGGGCAATGGCTTTCCTGGCTGGGCCGTGCTGGGCTCACCCGCGCTAGAGGCTGTGATTTGGCCCATTGTGGCGACCCTTTTGTTGGCGCCACAACGCCGCGCGCACGACCCCGACCACACGCGTCCATTGTGAGCTGGTGAGCACGCGCTGATGGCCATGAACGAAATACGCAACGTCGAAGCGGACCTCAACCGCTTTCGCACGCGTGTACTCGTTGCCAGTGGCGTGGTGCTGCTCGCGTTTGGCTTGGTGGTTGCGCGCGCCTACTACCTGCAAGTCATGCGCCATGAGGCGCTCAACGCACAGGCCGAAAGCAACCGCACGGCTGTCGTACCCGTTGTGCCCATGCGCGGCGAAGTGACCGACCGCAATGGCGTGGTGTTGGCGTCCAACTACTCGGCTTACACGATGGAAATCACACCATCGCGCGTGGCCGACCTAGAACAAACATTGACCGATTTGGCGCTGGTGGTGCACATCAGCAAGCGCGACAAACGCCGCTTCCTCAAGCTCAAGAGCGAGACCAAGTCGTTTGAAGCCGTGCCGTTGCGCACGCTGCTCAGCGATGAAGAGGTGGCCCGGTTTGCCGCGCAGCGCTGGCGCTTTCCCGGCGTTGATATCCGTGCGCGCTTCTTCAGAAACTACCCGCTGGGCGCTACCGCCAGCCACTTGATTGGCTACATTGGCCGTATCAACCAACGTGAGCAAGAGGCCATCGACGAGTGGGACGACGAAGACAAGGGCAACTACCGCGGCACCGACTACATTGGCAAGCTGGGCATAGAGCAAAGCTACGAGCGCGAACTGCACGGTCAAACCGGCATAGACCGCGTCGAAACATCGGCAGGCGGCCACGCTGTGCGCACCCTAGACAGCCGCCCTGCCAGACCGGGCAAAACCATTGTGCTCACCGTGGACGCCAAGCTGCAGCAAATGGTGGAGTCCTTGTTTGGCAAACGCCGTGGGGCATTGGTTGCCATTGACCCGCGCGATGGCGCCGTACTGGCATTTGCCAGCATGCCCAACTTCGACCCCAACCTGTTTGTAGAGGGCATTGACGTCGAGAGTTGGCGCGCACTCAGCGACTCGTTGGACAAGCCCTTGCTCAACCGCGCCATGCGTGGGCGCTACCCACCTGGCTCGACCTACAAGCCATTCATGGGATTGGCCGCGCTGGAACTGGGCAAGCGCACTGCGCAGGCCGTGACCTACGACCCGGGCTACTGGATTTTTGGTGGCAACCGTTTTCGCAGCCATGGCGATGAAGCCTTGGGCAATGTGAACTTGCGCACCAGCATCGTCAAATCCAGCAACACCTACTACTACGCGCTGGCCAATGACTTGGGTGTCGATGCCATTCACGACTTCATGGCCCCATTTGGCTTTGGCCAGCTCACAGGCATTGATTTGCGCGGCGAAGTCACTGGCGTGCTGCCCAGCCAAGCCTGGAAGCGCAACGCCTACAAGCGTGCCGACCAGCAGCGTTGGTATGCGGGTGAAACCATTTCATTGGGTATTGGCCAGGGCTACAACACCTTCACCATGCTGCAGTTGGCCTCGGCCACCGCGACCTTGGTCAACGACGGCATTCGCCACCGGCCACACGTTGTCACACTGGCCGACGCCGACAACCCGGGTGAAGACTTGGGCCTGTCCAAGAAAAACATAGACCTGATCAAAGAAGCCATGGTGGGCGTGACCATAGAGGGCACCTCACGCTTGTCGTTCGCCGACGCACCGTACACCAGTGGCGGCAAAACGGGCACGGCGCAAGCGGTGACCATTGGCCAACAAGACAAGTACGACGCCAAAAAACTGGCCGAAGCGCAGCGCGACCACTCGCTGTACATTGCCTTCGCGCCGGCTGAGGCCCCGCAAGTGGCGCTGGCTGTGGTGGTGGAGAACGCCGGCTTTGGCAGTGCACACGCCGCGCCCATTGCGCGTCGGGTCTTTGACTACCTGTTGCTGGGCTTGTACCCCAGCGACGAAGACATACTGGCCACGCAAAAGGGCTTGGCCTATTCGCCCATTGGCAAACAGCGCTTGGCCAGCGAAGTGGGCTTGCAGCGGGTGCAAGACCCCACCAACAATCCCAACCAAGCCGATACGCTGTTGCGCGAAGGCGCACGCATTGAAAAAGTAGAAGCCGCCAGTGTCGTCACCGCGGCCACCTTAGACGATGTCGTGGCAGACAACGTGGTAGCCGATGAGGCGGCCACAGACGGCGTCAACGGCCCTGGCCCTGTGCAGCCCTCGACCGCACAACC
>JANREF010000237.1:8681-21555 GCA_030726195.1 Burkholderiaceae bacterium
AGGCTGATTGAAGGTCCAGTCAAGTCGGCACGCAGCGCTCACAGTGCGTAAGCATCCCAGGCGGTTTTGCAAATGAGCAAACTCACCACCACCATGAATGCAATGCGCACAAAGCCCGAGCCGTGACGCAGCGCCAAGCGCGTGCCCAGCACGCTACCGGCCACGTTGGCCAGCGCAATAAACACCACCAAATGCCACCACACATGGCCTGTGGCGGCAAACAAGCCAAAGGCCGCCACGTTGGAGGCGAGGTTCAACACCTTGGCGCTGGCACTGGCATTTAGAAAATCAAAGCCCAACCAACGCACCATAGCAAACACCAAAAAACTGCCCGTGCCCGGCCCAAAAAACCCGTCGTAAAAACCCAGGGTCAGGCCCAAGCCACACATGATGAGGCGTTGCATCGCCAACGCGTGCTTGGGCTTGTGCTCGCGCCCCATGTCTTTTTTCGCCAAGGTATACAGCAGCACCAACAGCAAGACCACTGGCAAAGCCTGGCGGAAATAGGTGGGCGACACTTGCGTGACCAGCCACGCACCCAGCAAGGAGCCGAGCAACGCCAACACAACAGCAGGCCACAGCGACGCCCATGGCATGTGCACGCGCCGCGAAAACTGCCACGCCGCCGCGCTGGTGCCCCACACCGATGCGCTCTTGTTCACGCCGAACAAAGTGGCCGGATGCGCGTTGGGAAAGCTTGCAAACATGGCAGGCACCAACAGCAAGCCGCCCCCGCCCACAATTGCATCGACAAAGCCCGCAGCGAACGAAGCGGTGGTAACGAGCAGTAATTCCATATGCGTGCGGGTAGGGTGCGGGTGTCGTAGGCGCAAAAAAAAGCGCCGACTTTCGCCGGCGCTTGATCGTTGTATCGTCTCTTTGGACAGATTAGCGATATGTCTCCTCGATCCTCGCAGCGTTGCAAGCACTGAGTGCCTTGCATCGCGAGTGGGGTCAATGTACCAAGGCATACCCCTGCCTACTATCAGGACTTTCCCTAGGCCTGGCTTTCCCTAGGCTTGCAGCAGCCAGCGTGCGGCTTTTTCTGCAATCATGAGCGTGGGGCTGTTGGTATTGCCACTGGTGATGGTGGGCATGATGCTGGCGTCCACCACGCGCAGGCCTGCAACACGCCCGCCTTGGCCGTCGCGCACACGCAGCTGGCTGTCCACCACAGCCCACTTGTCATCGTCTGCGCCCATTTTGGCCGTACCAACCGGGTGGAAGATGGTGGTGGCAATGTCGCCGGCAAGCTTGGCCAAGTCGGCATCGCTTTGGTACTGCACACCTGGCTTGACTTCTTCGGGCTTGTAGGGCGCCAACGCCGACTGCGCCACGATGCGGCGCGTGAGTTTCAACGAATCGGCCGCAATTTGGCGATCGTCGTCGGTGGACAAGTAATTGGGCGCAATGGCCGGTGCATCTGCGGCGTTGGGCGTGGTGATGTACACCGTGCCGCGACTGCTGGGATTGAGGTTGCACACACTGGCCGTGAAGGCGTTGAAACTGTGCAGCGGCTCGCCAAACGCATCCAAACTCAAGGGCTGCACGTGGTATTGCAAGTTGGGGTGCGGCTGCTGCGGGCTCGAGCGTGTGAACGCGCCGAGCTGGCTGGGTGCCATGCTCATGGGGCCGGTGCGCTTGAGCATGTACTCCAAACCAATTTTGGCCTTGCCCCACCAGTTGTTGGCCATGGTGTTGAGCGTGGGTACGCCGCTGACCTTGAACACAGCGCGAATTTGCAAGTGGTCTTGCAAGTTGGCCCCCACCCCTGGGAGTGACACGGCAGGCTTTACACCTGCGGCTTGCAGCACTTGCACATCGCCAATGCCTGAGCACTGCAGCAACTGGGCCGAGCCTATGCTGCCCGCACTCAGCACCACGCTGCTGCGCGCTTGCACGGCACTGCCATCTTGCAACAACACGCCCGTACAGTGCCAGCCCGCAGCCGTTTGCGCGAGCGCCAGCTTGGCAACTTGCGCCTGGGTGCGCACTTGCAGGTTGGCGCGGTGTTTGATGCCGCGCAAAAACGCTTTTGAGGTATTCCAACGCCAGCCATTGCGCTGGTTCACTTCGAAATAGCCCACGCCCTCGTTGTCGCCGCGGTTGAAATCGGGCGTGGCCGCGATCCCGCTTTGTTGGGCGGCCAAGGCAAACGCATCGAGCACATCCCAGCGCAGGCGTTGCTGCTCTACGCGCCACTCGCCTGTATTGGCATGCCACGCGGTGGGTTGGCCACCTTGCGCATCCAGGCTGTAATGCGATTCGTGGGCCAAAAAGTCGGGCAGGCAATTGTCCCAGCGCCACGACGCATCGCCTGTGGCACGGGCCCACTGGTCATAGTCTCGAGCCTGGCCGCGCATGTAAATCATGCCGTTGATACTGGAGCAACCACCCAATGTTTTGCCGCGTGGGTAGCGCAAGGTACGTCCGTTCAAGCCCTTGGCCGGCTGGGTTTGGTACAGCCAGTCGGTGCGTGGGTTGCCTATGCAATACAAATAGCCCACAGGAATGTGAATCCAGTGGTAGTTGTCGGACTTGCCTGCCTCCAGCAACAGCACGCGCTTGGTGCTATCGGCGCTCAGGCGGTTGGCCAGCAAACACCCTGCGGTGCCTGCGCCGACCACGATGTAGTCAAACACTTGGTCTGCTGACGCGCTCATGCGGCATCCCCCTCGTTGGGCTGTGATGTGTAGTCATCGGGTAGGGCAAATTCGCCGCGCTCAAACGCCTCTAACACCCGAAGCGCTTGAGCGTGCCAGCTGTGCGGCACCTGCAAGCGCGCGGGAATGGCGCCGGCCAACAACGAATGCGTTTGTGCCATGTGCGCATCGGCAATCTCGGCAGGCACACCTGCGGCTTGCAAGCAGGCCTGCAGCACAAACGCCTGGTGCACATCGGTGAAGCTGGCCACCGTGGTCCAGTCGTCGTCTGCGTAGGTCACAACCGTGCGCGCAATGCGCCCAATTACTTGGCCGTTGGCATGACGAACTCGGCACCTTTGGCGATGCTTTGTGGCCAGCGCTGCATGACGCTCTTTTGCTTGGTGTAAAAACGCACGCCCTCTTCGCCGTAGGCGTGCATGTCGCCAAACAAGCTGCGCTTCCAACCACCAAAGCCGTGCCAAGCCATGGGCACTGGAATGGGCACGTTGATGCCCACCATGCCCACTTGAATTTGGCGGGCGAACTCACGCGCCACGTTGCCGTCGCTGGTGAAGCAAGACACGCCGTTGCCAAACTCGTGGTCGTTGATGATTTGCACGGCAGTGGCAAAGTCGTCCACACGCACGCAAGACAACACGGGGCCAAAGATTTCTTCTTTGTAAATACGCATGTCGGTGGTGACGTGATCAAACAGCGAGCCGCCCAACCAGAAGCCATCATCACAGCCCGCGCCTGCCGCTGTACCGGCGAACTCACGGCCATCGACCAACAGCTTGGCGCCTTCGGCCACGCCTGCATCGATGTAACCGGTGATGCGGTCTTTGGCAGCCTTGGTCACGATGGGGCCCATTTCGGCGTCCAACTCAACGCCGTTTTTGATCTTGAGTGCGCGCGCACGCTCGGCCAACTTGGGCATGATTTTGTCGCCCACGTCGCCCACAAACACCGCCACTGAAATCGCCATGCAACGCTCGCCTGCCGAGCCGTAGGCCGCACCAATGAGCGCGTCCACCGCTTGATCCAAGTCGGCATCGGGCATGACCACCATGTGGTTCTTCGCACCGCCTAAGGCTTGCACACGCTTGCCGTGGCGAGCCCCTGTTTCGTAAATGATGTTGGCAATGGGGGTAGAGCCCACAAAGCTGATGGCCTGCACATCAGGGTGTACCAGCAACGCATCCACCGAGTCCTTGTCGCCTTGCACCACGTTGAACACGCCGTCTGGCAAGCCGGCCTGCTTGAACAAGTCGGCCATGAGCACACTGGCGCTGGGGTCCAGCGGGCTGGGCTTCAAAATGAAGGTGTTGCCGCAGGCGATCGCCACAGGAAACATCCACATGGGCACCATGACGGGGAAGTTGAACGGCGTGATACCAGCCACCACACCCAAGCTTTGGCGCATGGTCCAGTTGTCGATACCAGTGGAGACTTGTTCGGTGTAGTCGCCCTTGAGCAGCTGGGGAATGCCGCAGGCGAACTCCACAATCTCAATGCCACGGGTGACCTCGCCCTGCGCATCGGTGAACACCTTGCCGTGCTCGGCGGTGATGATGCGGGCGAGCTCGTCGCGGTGGGCATTGAGCAACTCCAAAAACTTGAACATCACGCGCGCACGGCGCAGCGGTGGCGTGTTGGACCAAGCAGGAAATGCCGCTTTGGCCGCAGCAACCGCTGCATCAACGTCTTGTGCGTTGGCCAAACACACCTGGCCCGTGACTTGGCCGGTGGCCGGGTTGGTCACGTCTTGGCGACGGGCGCTGGCGCCATTGGTGGCTTGACCCGCGATGACGTGTGAAATGGTGGTGATATTTGCTTGACTCATGGCTTATTCGCTTGATGTTGTGGAAATAACAGGATTGCGTGAGCTTAAACGCTACACGGCCCACAGGCCAGTTTGTTTTTCGAATGGTTGATATTAGAATTTCAAATAACACAAAGGCGTTTGCACATGGACATTCAACGACTGCGCATTTTTGCCGCGGTAGCACGCGCAGGCAGTCTGTCGCGCGCCGGGCAGAGCTTGCACCTGAGCCAACCCGCCATCAGCCTGCAAATCAAGCAACTGCAAGCGGAGTTGAACATGGTGCTGTTTGAGCGCGAGTCTCAAGGCATGCGCTTGACGCCCCATGGGGCAGCGTTGCTGCCCTGGGCCGACAAAGTGGTGCAGGCCTTGAGCGAGTTCAAAAGCCACGCGGCGTCGCTGCACAGTGAAATTCGCGGACAGCTGCGCATTGGCACCATCCTAGACCCCGAGTTCACCCGCTTGGGCATGTTTTTGAAAGAGCTGGTGTCCAGCGCGCCCCACTTGCAGCCTGTGCTGCGCCAAGGCATCAGTGGCGAGGTGCAAGACCTGCTGGCCAACAAGGAGCTAGACGTTGGCTTTTTCTTGGGCGAGCCCAACACGCAGACCGAGCCACCCCACGGCGCGCAGGCTTGGCACTGCCAGCTGCTGAGCCGCTTTCGCTACCGCGTATTGGCACCATCGGGCTGGGGCAACCGGGTCAACGGCCAGTCCTGGCGCGACTTGGCCAAACTGCCTTGGATCATCACGCCCAAACAGTCGGCACACCACCGCATGCTCGCCGCCGTGATGCACCCGCTGGGCCTGGAGCTGCCCCAAGCTGCATTGGTCGACCAGGAATCCTCCATGGTGGACTTGGTGCGCTCCGGCGTAGGCTTGTCGCTGGCACGCGAAGCGATTGCCATGCGCGAAGCGCAAGCCAGCGGCTTGGTCATTGCCGACTCGGTACACCTGGACTGCGACCTGACCTTTATTTGTCTGGCCAGTCGCTTGCAAGAAGCGCCCATTCAAGCCGCAGTGCGCGCAGTGCAAGCCGCCTGGGACTAGCGCGGAAACGAGCTCAAACGCACCACGCTCAACTGGCTTGTACCGGCACCACAGGTATGACTTTGCCCACCGCAGACGGCGCAACCTCAGGCACCAACAAGCTGCCCGCGCGCAAGCCGCGCCAAGTCGACACCGCCAACATGAACACCACCACGTTGGTCACCACCAACGCCAACATGGCTGCTGCGGCCAAGGCGGTGTTGCCCGGTGTGACCTGCGCCACGCCAAAACTCAGGCTGGTGAAGGCGGCCATGGGGAAAGACAAGGCCCAAAAACCCATGTGAAAACCCTCTGCAGCCGCTTTACGCAGCACGGGCAAGGCCCAGGCCAGTGAAAACGCCGCCAGCGCCCAAGCCATTTGCACCAGCCACGCCGGCGCGCCCAGCTGCAGCATGACCACGCCCAGCACCGAGGGCGGCGCCACGGTGATGAACCAGGTGGGCAGTAGCTTGGGCGGCAGTGCACTGTGCGCGGCGCGCCTGGCCAACACCAAGCCCAACACAATGGGCCAAAAAAACACAGCAATGGCCAGCTGCATGACCGACCAAGTCTCGTGCCCCAAAGCCAAACCAGCCAACGGTGCGACCACGTTGCCCACCACTGGGATAAACAACACCGGCGTGATGCCCGGCCACATCGCTGTGCTGCCACTGCTGTCAGGCGTGCCAGGCTTGAGCCAGCGCGACAGCACCCACCACGTGACCACCAACTGCGCCGACGCGGCGCCATACCAAGCAAGGTTGAGCCAAGGCGTTGGCCCCACAATTTGCACAAACAGGGCCAGCAACAACAACAGACCCACAGGCACCGCCGCCACAAAAGCGTGGCGCACCGGATGGTTGATGTCTTCTGCCACGGCTGGGCCAAACTGCTGCGCACGGCGCACGCTCAACACCAGCAACACCACAAACACCGTGGCCGCCACTGCGCCCAAAGCCATGGCCAACCATCGCGCAGGCTCACCCATGATGGTTTGAGCGCGCAGCCACGCCAGCGCCAAGCCAGACAGCCCCATGACGATAGAAAACCATGCGGGCGATAAAAACTTCAGGGGCGGTTGATGGACTTGCATGGCGTAACCGGTCGTGACCACAGCGGTCAGGGGTGAGTGAATGGGCACAAGGCAAACAAAGCGTGCCCGCTTGCGCACGCGTGCACACAGGCACACGCGTTTGAATTGTAATTAGCGCGTGCCGCAGCTGCTGGCCGTGTCGGACACGCCCAGCTTGCGCAAAATGGTGGCCAATGGACACAGGTTGGTAAAGCTGGACTGGAACAAGTTGAACCCCACAAAGGCTGTGAAGGCCAAAAACCATTGCGATACAAACACAGGGCTGGCCTCTAGGCCTAGCGCGAGTGAAATCATCACAAAAGCGCCAGCGAACATACGGATAAAGCGATCTACGGTCATGGGTTTCTCCAAGTTAAAAAATGGTTCAGGTTGACTGGGTTGGGAAGCGCCGTTGATTGACGGCGTAATACAACACGGGGATGACCACCAAGGTCAGCAAAGTGGACACGGCAATGCCAAAAATCAATGTGATGGCCAAACCATTGAAAATGGGATCGTCCAAAATAAAGAAAGCACCCACCATGGCTGCCAAGCCGGTCAAGGCAATGGGCTGCGCACGCACGGCGGCCGACTGCACCACAGCGGTGGCAAACGACAAGCCGCGTGCGGTTTCAAGCTCAATAAAGTCCACCAACAAAATAGAGTTGCGCACGATGATGCCGGCCAAGGCAATCATGCCAATCATGCTGGTAGCCGTGAACTGCGCGCCCAACAACGCATGGCCTGGCATCACGCCAATGATGGTCAGTGGGATAGGCGCCATGATGATCAGCGGCGTGACATAGCTCTTGAACTGCGCCACCACCAACAGGTAAATCAAGATCAAGCCCACGGCATAGGCCGCGCCCATGTCGCGGAAGGTCTCGTAAGTGATTTGAGACTCCCCGTCCCACTTCACGCTGTAGCCACGCAAGCCATCGCTGGGCTGGCTGATCCAGTACTCCTGCAGCGCACCTGCGCCCGGCAGTGCCGCGTTTTGCAAACGCGTGCGAATGTCGGCCAAGCCGTACAAGGGCGAGTCCAAGTGCCCAGCCATGTCGCCCATGACGTAGGTCACCGGCATCATGTCTTTGCGGTGGCGCACCACATCGACCACACCCCGCTGCACAGTGACCAACTCCGACAATGGCACCAAGCTGCCATTGGCCGCGCGCATGGGCGTGGCCAGCACCGCGTCCATACCCACCTGCGCACTGCGCGGCAGCTGCAAGCGAACGGGCACGGCATATTTGTGTGTGCCGCTGTGTATGAACGTGGCGTCTAGACCGCTGAGTGCGGCTTGTGCCGCTTGCGCAATGGCCGCCTCTGGAATACCCAAGCTTTGCGCCTTGCTGCTTTGCACACGCAAGAACACGCGCGGCGAGGCCTCTACCAAGCTCGTGTCTACACCCACGATATCGGGCGTGTCCTTGAATTGTTGGGCCAAACTGGTGGCAATGCGCGCACGGCCTTCGTAGTCGGGGCCATAAATTTCAGCCACGATGGGCGACATGACGGGCGGGCCCGGCGGCACCTCCACCACCTTCACTCGCGCGCCATAGGTGTTGGCAATTGCTTCCAAGTCTGGGCGCAAGCGCTGCGCGATGGCATGGCTTTTTTCACTGCGGTGCGACTTGTCAACCAAGTTCACCTGCATGTCCGCGCTGTGGGGCTGCGCGCGCAAATAGTACTGGCGCACCAAGCCGTTGAAAGTGATGGGGCCTGCGTTGCCCACATAGGCCTGCATGTTGCGCACCTCAGGCTGCGCGGCCAAATAGTCGCCCATGGCTTGCATGGCAGCAGCGGTATCTTCCAGCGGCGTACCAACCGGCATGTCCACCACCAGTTGAAACTCGCTCTTGTTGTCAAACGGCAGCATCTTCAACACCACCGCTTGCACCACGGCCAGGCCAACCGACAGCAGCATGGCAGCCACCACACCCACGGCCAACAAGCGGCGCTTGGCCGCGCTGGCCAACAGCGGCGTGAGTATGGCTGTGAAGCTGCGCTGCAACCAATGGGTCAACTTCGACGACTCGTGCTGGCCGTGGCCACCGCCTTGGCTGGGTTTGCTCAGCTTGAGCGCCAACCACGGTGTCACCGTGAAGGCAATGGCCAAAGACAAGGCCATGCCCATGCTTGCATTGATGGGGATGGGGCTCATGTAAGGCCCCATCAAGCCACTCACAAATGCCATGGGCAACAGGGCTGCAATCACCGTGAGTGTGGCCAAAATGGTGGGGCCGCCCACCTCGTCCACCGCGCGTGGAATGATGCGCGACAACGGCAAGTCAGGCGTGAGTTGGCGGTGCCTGTGTATGTTCTCAACCACCACAATGGCGTCGTCCACCAAGATGCCAATCGAGAAAATGAGCGCAAACAGCGACACACGGTTGAGGGTAAAGCCCCATGCCCATGATGCAAACAACGTTGCAGTGAGCGTGAGTATGACGGCTGCACCCACAATCACAGCTTCGCGTCGGCCCAACGCCAAGCCCACCAAGACAATCACGCTGCCGGTTGCAAAGGCGAGTTTTTGTATGAGCTTGTTGGCCTTCTCGGCTGCAGTCTCGCCGTAATCACGGGTGACCTGCGCGACCACACCCTGGGGTATCAAGCTGTTGTCCAACTCGGCCAAGCGCGCGCGCACGCCGCTGGCCACATCGACCGCGTTTTCACCAGGCTTTTTGGTCACGGTGATCGTGACAGCACGTTGGTGGCGCACGCCTTGTTGCGCCGTACTGTCTGCGTTGTTTGCATCGTTGATTGCGCCCGCACCGGTTGCAAACCAGGTGTAGTTCTGAGGCTGGGCCGTGGTCCACGACACATCGGCCACTTCACGCAAAAACACAGGACGGGCTTGGTGCACGCCCACCACAATGTCGCCTACATCCTTGTCGCTGGTGAGAAAGCCACCGGTGCGCACGGCCCAGGTTTGCGCGCCGCCAGGCGCCAAGACGCTGCCCGATGGCAAGCCCAGATTGGCCGAGGCAATGGCGCGCTGCAAACTGGCAATGTCCACGCCCATGACTTGCATGCGACCGGGATTGAGCGCTACGCGCACCACTTGCGCTGCGCCGCCAATGGTTTGCACCTCGCGCGTACCTGGCACACGCTTGAGTTCGGCCTCAATGCCTTGAGCCACCTGGCGCAAATCTACGGCCACATCGTCGCTCGCGTGCAAGGTAATGCCCAAGACCGGTACATCGTCAATGCCTTTGGGCTTGACGATGGGCGGCATCACGCCAGCAGCTTGCGGCAGCCAGTCGCTGTTGCTGTTGAGCACATCGTACAAACGCACCAAGGCGTCGGTGCGTGGCACGCCCACCTTGTATTGCACGGTCATCACCGCCATGCCCTCCATGGCCATGGCATAGGTGTGCTCCACACCGGCAATTTGTGACAACACTTGCTCGGCAGGTGCAGCCACCAAGTTCTCCACCTCGGCACTGCTCGCACCGGGAAACGGAATCATGACGTTGGCCATGGTCACGTTGATTTGCGGCTCCTCCTCGCGTGGCGTGACCAGCACGGCAAACAAACCCAGCAGCAAGGCCACCAACGCCAACAACGGCGTGATGGCATTCGACTGGAACGCTCGCGCAAGACGCCCAGAAAAGCCCAACTCGTCTTGGTGCACCGCTTGATGCGGCTCTGGCGTCGCGCCGTCATGTGGCGTGGGCGTATGTGGTGTGTGGTGCATGATCGTTAAGCCTGGTTGGCTTGGTTTGGCTTGTTTCGCATGGTGCGACTTGGCGGGCGTTTATGACGCTCAGTTGGCCCGGTTGACGGCTGCGCCCACCGGCGCGCCTTGCGCTGCACGCAAGGGCTGCAAGGCCACTTGTTCGCCAGCGCGCAGGCCTGCCAACACGCTGACCATGTCTTGTGCGCCGCTGTTGGGGGCGATGCGCACCGCGCGCAGCGCAAACGTTGGGCTGGCGCCGGGTGTGGCCACGTACACCGCGGTCATGTCCCCACGCTGCACCAGCGCTTGGCGGGGCACTTGCAGCTGGGTGGCCGCAGCGCTTGCAAAGCGCACCTCCACGGTTTGCCCTGCCAGCAATTGATCGGCTTGCCCGCCCACCACATTGAGCCGCCACAACACGGTTTGACTCATCGCATCAGCGGCGCTGGCATGGGTGACGGCACCGACCGCCAGTGCTTGGCCGCTGGCCATGTACGCGCTGGGTGAGGCGTCATCAGCCAAGGCTGTGTGCTGTGACAGCGGCAACTGCACCGCCACACGCAAGGGTGCCGGTGCGTACATGGTGATGACCGGCACGCCCGGCATGGCCACGTCGCCTGTGGTTTGGTGTGTGGTTTGCACAATGCCTGCAAAGGGCGCAGTGATGCGCGTGAAGCCATTGGCTGCGCTGGCCTGCGTTTGACCGGCTTGCGCAACCAGCCACTGTGCCTTGGCAGCGTCCACGGCTGCCACGCTCAGAAAACCCTGCTCACGCAGCGCTTGCACGCGCTTGTAGTTGGCCAGTGCTTGTTCGGTTTGGGCGTTGGCTTGGGCCACGCCCGCTTGGGTGGTGCGCGCATCAATGGTGGCCAACACTTGGCCTGCGACCACCGCATCGCCAACGGCGACATGCAGCTTGGTGATGCGTCCGCCCACTTGCGCGGCCAAGGTGGCTTGATGGACTGGCTCCACGATACCCGTGGTGGTATAGCTGCCTTGGGCCTGCAGTGTGCGGGCCACATAGGTGGGCACGCTGTCCTGCGCGGTGCGCTGGGCAGCCGCTGCTGTGGGCGCTGGCGTGGTCGCGCGTGCCGCCCCCCACACCACCACACCCGCCACAACCAGAACCCCCATCGCGACATAAGCGTATACGGGCTTGTGGGCAAACCGTGCCACGGCTGACAAGGGGTATGAGCCAGCTTCACGTGAAGCTGATTGCGGTGTGTTGGACATGGACAGGCTCCTGCGCATTGTGTGATGAACACCGCAAGAATAACACATACCCCTAGGGGTATCAAATGTTTACCGCCATTCCTGAAATAAAACTTATCTCAGAGTGGCCTGCACAGCGCGGCAACCAGCCCCAAGGGTTTCCTTCTTACAACACATTAGACACAGCGGCCATGCACGCCACTTTGACGCAGGCGCTGGTTTACAGGTCGGCGTCCAGCTCTACCGGCACACGCAGGGCCAGCGCGCACATGAGCTCATAGGCAATGGTTTGGGCGCTGTGGGCCACTTCATCCACGGGCAGTACCACGCCGTTGCTGGCTTGGCCCCACAGCACAACTTCGGTGCCCAATCCCGGCAAGGCTGGGCGCTGCGCCAGCACGGGTGTGAGGTCTACGGTGAGCATGTCCATGCTCACACGCCCCACCACGCGGGTGCGTATGCCATCAACCAACACAGGCGTGTCAGTGGGTGCATGGCGTGGGTAGCCGTCGGCATAGCCACAGGCCACCACGCCAATGCTCATGGCTTGGTCGGCTGTAAAGCGCGAGCCGTAACCCACGGTGTCGCCTGGCTGTAAGTGCTGCACCGCCAGCAATTGGCTCTTGAGCGTCATGCCTGGGCGCAAGTCCCACGACGCCGCGCTGCCTTGCGGGTGGTCGGGCGCGCTGCCATACATGGCAATACCAGCGCGCACCCAGTCTGCGCTCAGTTGGCCGTGCTGGCCTTCACCGGCCAAGGCCAAGCCGGCATGGCGCAGCGTGGCCGCGCTGTTGCACAGCGCGCGCGCACCAGCCAAGTCTTGCGTGGCACGCTCAAACTGCGCGACTTGGTGGGCCACGCCGCGCTCGCCATCGGCGTCGCTGAAGTGGGTCATGAGCGAAATTTCTTCGACCTGAGTGAGCGCGTTCAAGCGCGTCCACGCCGCACGAAACGCGTTGGGCGTGAAGCCCAAACGGTTCATGCCCGAGTTGAGCTTGAGGAACACCCGGTGGCCTACCTGCGTTTTATGCGCGGCCAGCCAATCGATTTGCTCGTTGCAATGCACGGTGTGCCACAGATCTAGACGCGAGCACAGCTCCAAGTCACGCGGCTCAAACACACCTTCAAGCAACAAAATAGGGCCGCGCCAGCCCAAGGCGCGCACACGCTGCGCCTCCTCCAAATCCAGCAGCGCAAAGCCGTCGGCACCGCGCAATGCATCAAAAGCGCGTTCTATGCCATGGCCATAGGCGTTGGCTTTCACAACGGCCCACACCCTGGCGTTGGGCGCAGCAGCTTTCATGCGCGACAGGTTGTGGCGCAGGTTGGCAGGATGGATCACAGCTTTGATGGGACGTGGCATGACGGTAATAGCGGTAATAACTGTTCTGACTGTTGTGACTGTTGTGACT
>JANREF010000238.1 GCA_030726195.1 Burkholderiaceae bacterium
ACCAGTCGGATTCGATTTCGGGGCCATCGGCCACGTCAAAACCCATGGAGCCAAAGATGGCCTCGATGCGCTCGATGGTGAGGCTGACGGGGTGCAAGCCGCCCTGCCCGGCTGTGCGCCCTGGCAAGCTCACGTCCAGCGCCTCGGCCTTGAGCTGTTTGTCGAGCTCGGCTTGCGCCAGCGCACTGCGTCGCGCAGTGAGCGCGCCTTCAATGGCTTGTTTGGCTTGGTTGATGAGCGCGCCTTGCGCCTTTTTTTCGTCTACCGATAAGGCTGCCATGCCCTTCATCAACTCGGTAATACGCCCACTCTTGCCCAAAAACTGTGCTTTGGCGTTTTCTAGGTCGTTGGGGGTTGTGGCTTGTTCAAACTGCGTGTGCGCGGTTTGAACCAAGGCGTCCAATTCGTTCATCTGTATCTAGTGCCTCTGGGGCAGCGGGTATAGAACAATCAAAAATTCGGGGTGCAAACAGGAAATAAAAAAGGGCTAGTGCTTTAGCCAAGCTCTAGCCCTAATCCGTTTGCACGCAGCCTGTTTTTCAACAGGCTGTGCGCGTTGCATCAAGCGGCCAATTTGGCTTTAACTTGCTCAACAATGCTGGCAAACGCCGCTTTATCGTGCACGGCCAAATCGGCCAACACTTTGCGGTCAATCTCAATCGCTGCCTTCTTCAAGCCGTTTGCGAATTGGCTGTAGGTCATGCCCAATTCACGCGCACCGGCGTTGATACGGGCAATCCACAGCTGACGGAACACGCGCTTTTTATTGCGACGGTCACGGTATGCGTATTGACCTGCCTTCATCACCGCCTGTTTGGCGATGCGGTAGACATTACCGCGGCGACCGCGGAAACCCTTGGCAAGGGCTAAGACTTTTTTGTGGCGGGCGCGAGCCGTAACACCACGTTTGACGCGAGGCATATTATTTCTCCTTGTTCGTCGTTAAATCACAGGCCTGCGAAGGGCATCATGCCGGCGATATGTCCCAAATCGGACTTCGCTACATTGGTTGCACCGCGCAAATGACGCTTGTTTTTAGTGGTCTTCTTGGTCAGGATGTGACGTTTGAAGGCTTGACCGCGTTTAACGGTGCCACCTGGACGAACGCGGAATCGTTTTTTAGCCGCACTCTTGGTTTTCATCTTGGGCATTTTTATGCTCCTTTGACATTGTGCTCGTGAGGCGCCGTGAACCTTCCACGGACTTGTTGGCCCCGAGCCACTTCTTCAACACAACAGCGGTGCAGCCCAAGGGCCACACCGCTGCCGGTTGTGGTTGACAAGCCTTTCGGCCTGTCTATTTGCACCGAAGTGCAAATGGGTTGTGGTTTGCAGTGTGACCTGCAAGCCGTTGTTTCTATCGCACCTAGCTTTTCAGCTTTCTCAGCCTTTGAGCTTTTTAGCTCTTGAGCTTTAAGTGCCTTTATTCAGCGCTTTCCTCTGCTGGCGCTGCCGACTCGGCGGGTGCCGCTTCAGCTGCTGCCTTGGCAGGCTTGTTAGCACCGGGCTTTTTACGCGCCGGTGCAATCATCATGACCATTTGGCGGCCTTCCAACTTAGGGAATTGCTCAACCATAATCTCGTCGACCAACTCGTCGCGCAAACGCTGCAACAAATCCAGGCCCAATTGTTGGTGCGTGATCTCGCGGCCACGGAATCGCAGCGTGATCTTGCACTTGTCGCCATCATCCAAAAAGCGTCGGATGTTGCGCACTTTGATGTTGTAGTCGCCGTCGTCGGTTCCAGGACGGAACTTCACTTCCTTGACTTCAATGACCTTTTGCTTGGACTTGGCTTCAGCAGCTTTTTTCTGCTCTTGGTATTTGAACTTGCCGTAGTCCATCAGGCGACAAACTGGGGGCGCGGCGTTGGGAGAAATCTCAACCAAGTCCACATCCAGCTCACCAGCCATGCGCAACGCCTCCATCAATGACACGATGCCCAAAGGCTCGTTATCTGGGCCGCTGACGCGCACCTCAGGGGCCATGATTTCACGGTTTAAGCGGTGTTTGCGCTCTTCACGGTGGCGACGATCACGAAATTCGGTAGCGATGGTTCAATCCTTTTTTCCGCAGCACTAGGCTGCACACAACATATATCAATCTGGTGGCGCGTGTCTGTGCAGTGTTTACACTTTGTCTGCTACGGCTTTTGACACCAAATCAGCAAAGGCTTGCACCGACATCACACCCAGGTCTTGGTTGCCACGCGCACGCACAGCAACCGAGCCAGCAGCCAGCTCCTTGTCGCCGATCACAGCGATGAAAGGTACCTTTTGCATGGCGTAACTGCGTATTTTAGCCGTAATTTTCTCGTTTCGGGCGTCAACCTCAACCCTAAGCCCTTGATTTCTGAGTAACTTCGCAGTTTCGTGGCAGTAATCCAACTGTGCGTCGGTGATATTGAGCACCGCAACCTGCGTGGGTGCCAGCCAAGTGGGCAGTGCGCCAGCGTGCTCTTCTATCAAAATACCGATGAAACGCTCCAAGCTACCCACGATGGCGCGGTGCAGCATGACGGGGCGGTGACGGGCACCGTCTTCACCGACGTACTCGGCGTCTAGGCGCTCAGGCATGGAGAAGTCGACCTGCATGGTGCCGCACTGCCATTGGCGGCCAATGGCGTCTTTGAGCGTGTATTCGATTTTGGGGCCGTAAAACGCGCCGTCGCCCGGGGCGATTTCAAACTCACAGCCGGAGCGGCGCAGGCTTTCCATCAGGGCGTGCTCGGCTTTGTCCCAGCTCTCGTCAGAGCCAATGCGTTGCTCGGGGCGCGTGGCCACCTTGTAAATGATGTTCTTGAAGCCAAAGTCGTCGTACACCTTTTGCAGCAAAGCGGTGTAGGCCACGCACTCATCAAGGATGTGCGCTTCGGTACAGAAGATGTGACCATCGTCTTGCGTGAAGGCGCGCACGCGCATGATGCCGTGCAGGCCACCAGTGGGCTCATTGCGGTGACACTGACCAAACTCGCCGTAGCGCAGTGGCAGGTCGCGGTAGCTTTTGATGCCCTGCTTGAAAATTTGAATGTGGCCCGGACAGTTCATGGGCTTTAAGGCGTAGTCGCGCTTTTCACTCTCGGTGGTGAACATGTTGTCGCGGTACTTGTCCCAGTGGCCGGTTTTCTCCCACAAGCCCTTGTCCAAAATTTGTGGGCCTTTGACCTCTTGGTAGCCGTTGTCGCGGTACACGGCGCGCATGTACTGCTCGACTTCTTGCCACAGCGTCCAGCCTTTGGGATGCCAAAACACGGTGCCGGGTGAGTGCTCGTCGATGTGGAACAAGTCCAGCTCGCGGCCCAGCTTGCGGTGGTCGCGCTTCTCGGCCTCTTCCAGCATGGTGAGGTATTGCTGCAACTCGTCTTTGGTAGCCCAGGCCGTGCCGTACACACGCTGCAGCATTTCGTTGCGGTGGTCACCACGCCAGTAGGCACCGGCCACTTTCATGAGCTTGAAGTGCTTGAGCTTGCCTGTGCTGGGCACGTGTGGGCCACGGCACAAGTCTTCAAACGCGCCTTCGGCGTAGAGGCTCACGTCTTGGTCAGCAGGAATGCTGCCAATGATCTCGGCCTTGTAAGCCTCACCCATGTTTTTAAAGTGCGCCACGGCCTCGTCGCGCGGCAACACGCGGCGAACAATGGGCTCGTCCTTGTTGGCCAGCTCGGTCATGCGCTTTTCAATGGCCACCAAATCTTCGGGCGTGAAGGGGCGCTTGTAAGCGAAGTCGTAGTAAAAACCGTTTTCAATGACTGGGCCAATGGTGACTTGGGCCTCTGGGAACAAGTCTTTCACAGCGTATGCCAGCAAATGCGCGGTGGAGTGGCGAATGAGCTCCAAGCCATCGGCGTCCTTGGCCGTCACGATGGCCAAGTTGGCATTGCCCTCAATACGAAAGCTGGTGTCCACCAACGCACCGTCTACCTTGCCACCCAACGCAGCCTTGGCCAAACCCGTGCCAATGCTAGCGGCGACCTCGGCAACTGTGACCGGGCCAGGAAACGAGCGAACGGAGCCATCGGGAAGCGTGATATCGGACATATATATACAGAGCAAACGGTTGAATAACTGCCAAGGGCTTGGGCGCTAACGACAACCGCCCAGCGCGCAACCCACAGCCTTTGATTCTATCGTGTGCG
>JANREF010000239.1:0-1199 GCA_030726195.1 Burkholderiaceae bacterium
ACAAATGCAGGTCTTGCCGATGCGCCGGGCGCTCCAGCTCCAGCACCACCTTGCCGCCAAACCCAATGTCTTCTTGGGTGATGGTGACCGGAAACCACGTCAAGCCACGCCGACGGCGCTCTTTGATGCTGGCGCTGGCGTTTTTGAGCTTGAACTGCGCTTGGTCTTCCTTTTGCTCAAGTTGCATGAGCGCACGCACACGGCGCAACTCGGCTTGAACACTGCTAGGCGCTGTGGTGGCAGAAGGGCTGAGGTCTTGGTGGGGCAAAGCGACGGGGACATGTGCCGGTGAGGGGCTGGAGAGGGCTGGGGCTAGGGGCTCCAGCTGAAGTGCGACAACAAAGCCACTTGCAGTGTTGATGGTGAACGGAACTCTAACCCAGCTCGCCGCTTACCCACGTGCTGCGCCGATTGAGCCCACGGTTGGTCCTGATGCTATTTGCCGCTGGTTTGCACTTGCGTTGGATCGAACTCGGCCCAATGGTTGCAAATTTGTAACGAAATCAGTTTTATAGCTATTTGGTAGTCTTTTTTAAGCTGCCATGCTCTCCTGAGCGCTCTACATTAAAAAAGACCTACTTATTGCCTACTTACCAAAGAAAAACCGGAAGGGTGGTGTGGTACTTCGGCTTTGACTCACCACTGATCAGAACGTAGTATCGGGACTTCTCGTTTAAACCAAACTCATTCAATGGCCCACTTGCTGCGATCTTTTGAACTGCCGGTTACCGTCCCTAGGGTGGTTCGTGCGTATTTCAAAGAGCAGGCTGGGCAAGACCAGGTGCTGGGCCGCGACAAGTTGGAGTGCGAGTCCTTCATGAACTACCAGTTGCGTTTCGTGAAAGACTTGGTGGCCAATGCGCAGGGTACGGGCCAGCGTTTGGCACTGGAGACGGCCAGCCTCAACAGGCGCTTGCGTGCCGAGCATTTTGACGACGTGGTGGCCATACTCGACCGCTTGCTCGAGCACGGTTTGATTGCAGAGTCGGAGTTGATGCGCGCGCTGCAAGAGGCCTACGAGGTGCGCGAGGCTTTGTTCAGCGCAACGTCTGGCCATGCGGCCCAAGGTGATTTCTACCGCCGCCAAACCGCGCGGGCCAGGGTTTGATGTGGCGGTGCTTTGACGGCACCTGTGCCTAGGCACTGTTAAGCAGTACCGTTGACCAGCACGGTTGACCAAGCACTCTCAAAGCATCACC
>JANREF010000239.1:1299-4126 GCA_030726195.1 Burkholderiaceae bacterium
CTCAAAGCATCACCTTCAAAGCATCCCTTTTAAAACATCCTGTTTTAGGCATCACCCCTAACGCATCACGTTCGATGCACCACGTTTGACGCACCACGTGTAAGTCATTGCCCGTGACCAAGCGGTTACAAGGTCGCACCCCGCATCCCGCACCGCGCCCCCTACCCGCTAACCCTCAACGCCCAACCCCCTGACTTACACTGGCCGCTTGTTTCGACAGCAAGCCAACAGGTGATGGTGAACGTTATGGGATTTTGGGATCAGCAATACAGCGCAGCGGGCTACAAATACGGCGAGCAGCCCAATGCATTTTTGGCGTCGCAGGCCCATAGGCTGCCAGCGCACGCCAGGGTGCTGGTGCCAGCCGATGGCGAGGGGCGCAATGGTGTGTGGTTGGCCCAGCAGGGCCACCAGGTCACGGCGCTGGATCAGTCGTCGGTGGGTTTGGCCAAGGCCCGCGCGCTGGCCGAGCAGCGCGGCGTGCCGCTAGACACCGAATGCGTAGACCTGACCACGTGGGAGCCGCCCGCAGGCACTGCCGATGCCGTGGTGCTGACCTTTGTGCACTTGCCGCCTGCAATGCGTGCGGTGGTGCACGCCAAGTGCGTGAGCGCCTTGAAGCCCGGCGGCTTGCTGTTGTTGGAGGCGTTTGCGCCCGAGCAGTTGGGCTTGTCCAGCGGCGGGCCCAAGCAGCTGGATATGTTGTTCACGTTGGAGATGTTGCGCAGCGACTTCGTGCCTGCGCTGCACGAGGTGTTGGGCGAAACCGCAAGCGCGGTGTTGGACGAAGGCCCGGCCCACCAGGGGCCTGCGGCACTCACGCGGTTTATAGGTCAGCGCGTTTAGGCGATCACGCCGCCGCCCAAGCACACGTCGCCGTCGTATAGCACGGCACTTTGACCGGGTGTGACGGCCCACTGTGCTTGCGCAAAATCTAGGCTGAAGGTGTTGGCGCTGTCCGCGCTATCTGCGTTATCTGCTTTGCCCGCATGGCCTGCATGGGAGGCCGTGATGTGGCACGGCGCATCGGCTTGGCGGTAGCGCGTTTTGGCGGCCAGTTGCGCGCCTGATGGTGGCGCTGTGCCCGACACCCAGCTGGCGTTTTGGGCGTCTAAATGCGGGCTCAGCAGCCACGGGTGGTCGTGGCCTTGCACCACCCACAGCGTATTCGTGGCCATGTCTTTTTTGGCGACAAACCACGGCGCATGGTCGCTGCCGCCGCGTGCATGGCCTTTGGTTTTGAGGCCGCCAATGCCCAGGCCTTGGCGTTGACCCAGCGTGTAAAAACTCATGCCCACATGCTCGCCAATGGTGTGGCCTTGCTCGTTTTTAATCGGGCCGGGCGCTTTGGCAATGTAGCGGTTTAAGAACTCTCTGAACGGGCGCTCGCCAATAAAGCAAATGCCTGTGGAGTCTTTTTTCTTGGCATTGGGCAGCGCTATGGATTCGGCAATCTCGCGCACCTGCGTTTTGCGCAACTCGCCCACGGGGAACATGGTTTTGCTCAGTTGCGCTTGGTTGAGCCGGTGCAAAAAATAGCTTTGGTCTTTGGTGTGGTCCAGGCCTTTGAGCAGCTGGAATGCGCCGTTGTGCTGGCGCACGCGTGCGTAGTGGCCGGTGGCAATGTGCTCGGCACCCAAGCGCATGGCGTGGTCTAAGAAGGCTTTGAACTTGATTTCAGCGTTGCACAAGATGTCGGGGTTGGGGGTGCGCCCGGCTTGGTATTCGCGCACAAACTCGGCAAAGACGCGGTCTTTGTAGTCGGCGGCGAAGTTGACGTGCTCTATCTCTATGCCCACCACGTCGGCGACGGCGGCGGCGTCTACAAAGTCGATGTTGCTGGAGCAGTACTCGGAGTCGTCATCGTCCTCCCAGTTTTTCATGAAGATGCCAATGACCTCGTGCCCTTGTTGTTTCAACAAGTGCGCCGTGACCGCGGAGTCCACTCCGCCCGATAAACCAACAACTACGCGTGATAAAGCCATGACCTGATTGTCTTTGATTGCACGGGTGCGCGTTTATGCGCGTGTGAAAAACACCAGCGTCATGACCAAGCCTGTGGCAATGACCAAGGTTCTGAGCCACGTGCTGGACAAGCGCTTGGCCAGCTTGGCACCGGTAAAGCCGCCCAGCGTGGCAAAGGCCATCATCAGCAAACCTTCGGGCCACACGATGACATCGGCCCACACGAAGGCGGCAACCGACAGCAAGGACAAGACCAGCGAGTTGATGTTTTTGAGCGCGTTGGTGGTGTTCAGGCGTGACTCGCCCACCAAGCCGTACAAGGCCATGAGCAAAATGCCCAAGCCGCCGTTGAAGTAGCCGCCGTAAATACACACGACCAACAGTCCCAGCAAGCGCGCGCCGCGCAGTGAGTGGGGTTCGTGAGCGTGTGTGGCGTCAGCGGTTTGGGCCGCTTGGCGGCGCTTGGCAATGACTGGCCCCAGCGCAAACAGGGCGGTGGCAAACAGCAGCAGCCACGGCACCAACTGCGAAAACACGCTGGACGGCGTGACCAGCAGCAGCAGCGCGCCCACAACACCACCGGTGGCAGCGACCAGCAGTTCTTGCATGAGCAGCCGTTTGGGCAGCGCTTGCAGCTCGGGCTTGAAGCCTAGGGTGCTGCCCAAGTAGCCGGGGCTGACGGCGAGTGCGCTGGTGGCGTTGGCCGCAATGGGTGGTATGCCAGCAAAGACCAAGGCGGGAAAGGTTAAAAAGCTGCCGCCGCCGGCGACGGCGTTGAGCACGCCCGCGCCAAATGCTGCGGCTGCGAGTACCGCAATGGTGGTGAGTTCCATGTTGTGGGCGTTGTGGTGTTTGAGGTGGG
>JANREF010000240.1 GCA_030726195.1 Burkholderiaceae bacterium
ACCCAGCCATGCCCGCCAACGCCACACGGCGCAATGTAATCCAGCTTTTTTTCATACATCTCCCTTACCGGTCCATCTACCTATCCATCGACCTATCCATCTACCTGCTTGATATGCCCACTTGATCTAACCACTTGATCCACGTCTTTGAGGCACGCATCACAAGTAGTGGTCAACCAGCAGGGCCGCGAACAGCACCGACAGGTGAATGAGCGAAAACCTAAAGGTTTTGCGTGCCAACTCATCCGAGTAGTTGCGCATCAGCGCCACTGCATAGGCTGTAAAACCTGCGGATAAAACCACCGCCACTACGAGGTACAACCAGCCACTCATGCGCACCATAAACGGCAGCATACAAGCCGCGGCAAGTACCAACGTGTACAGCAATATTTGCAAGCGCGTGAATGCGGATCCGTGTGTCACTGGCAACATGGGCAAGCCACTCTTGCGGTAGTCTTCCACGCGGTACAGTGCCAGCGCCCAGAAGTGCGGCGGCGTCCACAAGAAAATAATCAAGAACAAAATGGCCGCTTCATGACCAACCGTGCCCGTCATGGCAGCCCAACCCAGCACAGGGGGCATCGCGCCCGAGGCACCACCAATCACGATATTTTGCGGCGTCAGCGGCTTGAGCACCACTGTGTAGATCACGGCATAACCCACGAAAGTCGCAAACGTCAACCACATGGTGAGCGGGTTGACTGTGACGTACAGCAACACCGAGCCAGCCAAACACAACAGCGCCGAGAAGGTAAGTGTTTGTTTGTTGCTCAACTCACCTTTGGCTGTTGGCCGCCAGCTGGTGCGCTTCATTTTGGCGTCGATGTGCGCCTCGACCACGCAGTTGAATGCAGCCGCCGCACCCGCTACCAGCCACACCCCAAAACATGCCAACACCATCAACCAGGCCTGTGCCGGCGTGGGTAGGCCAGGTACAGCCAAGACCATACCAATGAGCGCACAAAACACGATGAGCTGAATCACGCGCGGCTTCATCAGCGCGTAAAACTGACGCCACTTGGGCGGCAGGTCTAGGGTTGGCTGCGGGACAGCGGTATCGGTCATGCGATTGGCCTTAGGTCGCCAGGGGCGGAGGAATGAGTTGTTGTACTGGCTGCGCCAAGCGCTTGCTTGAGCAAATAAATACGCGTGAGCATGCCCGTCAGAATAACCACCAATGCACCCGCACCGCCCGTGTGCGCCACGGCTGCCACCAAGGGCCAGCCCAGCACCACGTTGGACAGGCCACTGAGCAGCTGCCAAGCGGCCATGGCCCACAGGCCATAGGCTGTGTTGCGCCATGTTGGCTGAGCGCGCAACTGCCAGCCCAACCACAGCAGGGCGAGCAACACGACATAGGCGCTCAGGCGGTGCACATAGTGGATGGCGGTCAGCGCTGCAAAGGCAATCGCAGAGCCGTCACCGGACACCCCCAAGGCACGCCATAACTCAAAGCCACCCGCAAAGTCCATATCAGGCCACCACTGGCCCTGACAGGTCGGAAAGTCTTGACAGGCCAAGACAGCGTAATTCGTGCTCACCCATGCGCCCAGCGCAATTTGAAGCCACAGCAAGGCAAACACGGCTGTTGCAGCCCATACCAGCCGTTTGGGCAAAGTACCAGCCGGGCCAGCAACTGGCACCACATAGGTGTAGCCCACATGTTGAATTTGCAACAAGGCCAGCAAGGCCATGCCACCTAGCAAATGCAAGCTGACAATGGCTGGGAACAACTTCATGGTGACCGTTAGCGCACCAAAGGCACCTTGTAAACAAACCCAAAGCAGTGTGAATGTAGGCCACCACGGCGACAGGCTCACCACAGGCCCAGAACCCGCGTCTGTGCTGGCGCGCAAGCCTGAGCTGCGCGCACGCCAAGCCAACACCGTGGCCACCAGTATCAAACCACCAACGGCCGTGGCCAAGTAGCGGTGCACCATTTCTACCCAAGCCTTGCCTGTTGTAACGGGACCGGTGGGCATGGCGGTTTGGGCAGCGTCAATGTGAGCAGCAGCGCCAATCGGGGAGGCATGGCCGTAGCAACCCGGCCAATCGGGGCAGCCCAAGCCAGAGTCGGTGAGCCGCGTGAACGCGCCAAACAGCACCAAGTCGAAGGTCAAAAACAAGGTCAGCGTGGCCAACATGGCCAAACGCTTGTGCGGGCCGGCGCCGCGTGCGCGCAGCCACACCCACGACAAAGGCATGGCCGCAACAATAGCCCCCACAATCAGCAGGTGGGCCAGGGGCGACAAGTTGTACAAATCGACGGTAGTGGTCATAAGGTGGTGTGCAAGCTCAAGCTGTGGCGCTCAGCGGATGCGCCCTTCTCTGTCCCAAGAGTTGGACGCACGCAGCAAGCGCTCCAGATCTTTGCGGGCTTGTTTGGCGTCGAGTTGCGCTGGAAAGCGCATCATCCAGTTGCCCAAGGGGTCTACCACGTACAAGTGATCTTCCAATTGCTGACCCGGCGCGGGCTTGAGCCAGTTGCGCAGTGTGGCCTCATCCATAGACAACACAGTGGCTTCATGCAAGGCGGGCGTGAGCGCAGGCGGCACCGGCTTGTTATCGGTGCGCAACCACACCCATTCCAGGCGGTCTTTTTCTCTGCCCATGGACTCGCGCAGCTGACGCTGCACATACAAGTTGTTCTCGCAGCCGCCCTCACACGCGGTGGACGACACGCTGATCAGCAACCATTGATCCTTCAAATCGGGCAAGAAGACCGTCGAGCCGTCACGGGCGGTGGCCGTGCTTTGTGGCAAGGGCTGCTGTGGGTCAATGAGCTCGCCGTAGTTGCGCCTACCTTCAGGACGGACCACGTAATACATGAGGTAGGACGCGATGACGGGCGAAGCGCAAACGAGCAGCACGAACAGCATTTTGAGACGTGCGTACTTGGACTTGGGTGGCGTTGCCGCACCGTCGGCCATGTCGTATACCGTCATGGACAAGGGCTGATCGTTGGAGGGGTTAGGCTTGTTTGACACGTCTTGGGGCAATCCATTGAAACCAAAAATAAAGCAATGCGACCAATAGGCCCAGTGCGAACCACTGCGCGGCATAGCCGTAGTGTGTGTAAAGCTTTGCGTCGACGGCGGGCCACTGGCGCAGCAAACCGTCAACCGACGGCGTACCGTCAGGTGCGTCGCCCTCGTCTAGCTCCACCACACTGAGCAGGCCTATAGAAGCACCAATTTCGGCTGAAAAATCTGACCAATTCAGATTCTGCCGTATCTGGGTGCGCTGGGTATTGTCCCAGCTGTAAAGCTGTGAAGGCGGCGTGGCTAAACGGCCATAGACGCTCACCACACCACCGGGCGTTGCGACGTATGGTACTTGGTCGCGCTGCATAAAGTCGCGCTGCACCCAACCGCGCTGCACCACAACGACCGATCCGTCGCTCAAACGCAGCGGCGTCAGCACATAAAAGCCGGGTTTGGCGTTCATTTGGCGGTTGTCTAGAAACACCACGTGCTGCGCCATCCAGGTGCCACTCAACCGTATGCGCCTGTGAACCGCGGCATCCGCAGTGGCGGCTTGCACGTTGAGCGCGCTCCAGTCGCTGTTTGCGAGCTCTTGCTCGCTGGCTTGCGCGGTCATGTTGTTCACCCAGGCTTCTTTTTGTGCGGCACGGTCGAGCTGCCACAGACCCAGGCGCGCAGCCACCAGTACAGCCACGAGGGCCGCGGCAGTGACCACCCAAAATCGCGCGCGGCTACTCATGGGTAACACCGAAGAACTGGGTAGATAATGCGCGCATGACTTGGATAATTTCAATTGGCTTCATAGCCATTATTGGTAGCTTAGTGGCCGCGCTCATCATGATGATGCGCCGGGGCGAAACTCAAACATACGACGCTGAGGGCAACCCTGTTGGGGCGCCCATCAAGCGCAAAGGCAACATGGCCAAAGCCTTGGCATTTCGCATCGGCTTTTCTGTGGCCTTGTTCGTGATTGTTCTAATCGCTTATGCCATGGGATGGATACAACCCACTGGCATTGCTGCCGGACAGTAAGCGCGATGGTGGGTGGTCAATGGCCAACCACCGGATTGCTAGAGACTTCTCGCTTTCCAACGCTGCGGTTGTATGGCCCCTCACTGTGTCGCTGTGCGATGCTTTGTCACCCTTATTGAACAGCGGCCCGATGAAGCGCCGGAATGCTGCAAACGCTTGCGCACCGCAGCTCAAATAAGATCAGCTTAGATGAGTTCAGGTTAGATCGGATCTGGTTAGATCAGTTCAGCCAAAAACAGTTCAACGCGACACAATGACCAACTGGTTGAAAAACAAAAGGCGCCATGGGCGCCTTTTGTTGTGTCACTAGCGCAGGGCTTATAGCCAGTACACCAAGATGTACAAGCCCAACCACACCACGTCTACAAAGTGCCAGTACCAAGCTGCACCCTCGAAGCCGAAGTGACGGTCTTTGGTGAAGTGGCCTTTTTGCAAGCGCAAGGTGATGAACAACAGCATCAACATGCCCACGAACACGTGGAAGCCGTGGAAGCCAGTCAGCATGTAGAAGGTCGAGCCGTACACGCCTGAAGACATCTTGAGATTCAGGTCGGTGTACAAGTGGTAGTACTCGTAACCTTGCACACCCAAGAAGATCACACCCAACAACACGGTGGCCCACATGAAGCCAATGGTCTTGCTGCGGTTGCCCTCTTGCAGAGCGTGGTGAGCAATCGTGAGCGTCACGCCAGAAGACAACAACAACGCCGTGTTGATGGTGGGCAGCCAGAAGGGACCCACGGTTTGGAATGCATCCACAATCCCTGCGGGTGAAGCGGTCGCACCTGCGGCAACGCTGGGCCACACGGCCTTGAAGTCTGGCCAAATGAGCGCGTTCTCAATGCTGCCCAATGTGGGGACAGAGTGCATGCGCGCCCACCACAAAGCAGTGAAGAACGCACCGAAAAACATCACTTCAGAAAAAATAAACCAGCTCATACTCCAGCGGTAGGAGAGGTCAATTTTGTGACCGTACATGCCCGATTCGCTCTCAGCGATGGAGTCTTTGAACCAGCGGTACAAGATGGTCAGCCACCACACCATGCCGAATGCCAACGAGTAGGCGCCCCACTGATGGCCGTTAATCCACTGTCCAGCGCCCAAAATGACGAAGAACAAGCCAACTGCCGCTAGGAACGGATGGCTGGATGGGCCTGGAACAAAGTAATACGGTGTTGAACCGTGGGATGCTGCCGACATGCTTACTCCTGAAGAAATGCGCTTCGCTGGTGGACCAGCTATTTTATGAGGTTATTCACCTGTTTTAAGGGTTGGCTACAACCCAGTTCACCAGCAGCATCAAGCCGCCCACGAACAAGCAAGTAGCCAAAAAGCCCACCAATGCCAGATGCAGTGGATTGAGCTTGCCAATATCGTCTTCGTAATCAGACTTGCGTCTGACACCTAAAAATGCCCACAGCACAGCCAACACGGTGCCACCCCAAGAGCCTTTGCGCTTGTGAACGGGCGTAGTCGTAGAGCCTGTTGTGTTGATGGGCTTGGTCAAGATGCCTTCTCGCTCGCCAACACACCATGTCCAATAGCAGCAGTTTTAGGCGCTGCTGGCGTTTTGCCCCCCACCTCGAAGAAGGTGTACGACAAGGTGATGTTGGTCACATCTTTGGGAATCTTGGGATCAATAACAAACACCACAGGCCACTCTTTTTTCTCAGCAGGCGCCAAGGTGTACTGACTGAAGCAGAAACACTCGAGCTTGTGGAAATAAGACGCAGACACCCTGGGCGCGTAGCTGGGAATAGCTTGTGCGGCCATGGTGCGTGGCTGGATGTTTTCAAACTGGTACATGACCTGCGCCATCTGACCAGGATGCACTTGCATAGAGGTCACAGCTGGCTTGAAATCCCACAGTCCACGCGTGTTGGTGTCAAACACCACGGTGATTGTGCGGGACTCGTCGACCTGCGTGTTTTTAGGCAAGGCTTTGGACACGCCCGGCACATCGCGCTCCGTCAGGGCCAGTATGTTGATACCGGTGACGTCGCAAATGGCCTTGTACAGCGGCACCAAGCCGTAGCCAAAGGCGAACATGCCCAGCGCGATCACGGCCAATTTCTTGACCATGGTGCTGTTCTGCGTGCCTTTGGACATGATTTTGTTGGGCATGCGAATCAGACCCCAAACACCATGAACTTGGCCATGAAGCCCAGCATGAATACCAGCGCGACGCTGCCCAAAATCAGGCCCAGGCGACGGTTGCTTTGTTTTTGCTCAGGTGTAGTCATGGTCAAGTTACCGGTGTTAGACGCTCGCAATTAGGCGATCACTTTGGTTGCAGTTGCATCCAACTTGGGTGGTGTCTCAAAAGTGTGGAATGGCGCTGGTGAAGGCACTTCCCACTCCAAACCTTCAGCGGCTTCCCAAGGCTTTTGCGGTGCTTTCTCGCCCTTACCCATCATGGTAGGCAGCACCACGAAGATAAAGAAGTAGACCTGTGCCATACCGAATGCAAATGCACCAACCGAGGCAATCGCGTTGAAGTCAGCGAACTGCATGGGGTAGTCTGCGTAGCGACGTGGCATACCAGCCAGACCCAAGAAGTGCATAGGGAAGAAGGTCACGTTGAAAGAAATCAGCGACCACCAGAAGTGGATCTTGCCGCGCGTTTCGTTGTACATCACACCAGTCCACTTGGGGGCCCAGTAGTAGTAGCCGGCAAACAAGGCGTACAAGGAACCCGCCACCAACACGTAGTGGAAGTGCGCCACCACGTAGTAGGTGTCTTGCACTTGAATGTCGAATGGTGCCATGGACAGCATCAAACCTGTGAAACCACCAATGGTGAACACAAAGATGAAGCCCACTGCAAACAACATAGGCGTCTCAAAGGTCATGGAGCCTTTCCACATGGTGGCGATCCAGTTGAAGATCTTCACGCCTGTTGGCACGGCAATCAACATGGTCGAGTACATGAAGAACAACTGCCCAGTCACTGGCATGCCAGTGGTGAACATGTGGTGCGCCCACACAACAAAGGACAGAATGGCGATGGAGCCTGTGGCGTACACCATAGAGGCGTAGCCGAACAGCTTCTTGCGAGCGAACGCTGGCACGATTTGGCTGATGATGCCGAAGGCCGGCAAAATCATGATGTACACCTCGGGGTGACCGAAGAACCAGAAAATGTGCTGGTACATCACGGGGTCACCGCCGCCGGCTGGGTTAAAGAAACTGGTGCCGAAGTGGCGGTCTGTCAGCGTCATGGTGATCGCGCCAGCCAACACAGGCATCACAGCAATCAGCAAGTATGCAGTGATCAACCATGTCCAGCAGAACATAGGCATCTTCATCAGCGTCATGCCGGGTGCGCGCATGTTCAAGATGGTCACGATGATGTTGATCGAACCCATGATTGAAGAGGCACCCAGAATGTGCAGGGCGAAAATACCAGCATCCATGGATGGGCCCATTTGCAGCGTCAAGGGCGCGTACAAAGTCCAGCCCGCAGCGGGTGCGCCGCCGGGCATGAAGAAGGAGCCAGCCAGCATCAATGCCGCAGGAATCATCAGCCAGAAGCTGAAGTTGTTCATGCGAGCAAAGGCCATGTCAGATGCGCCGATTTGCAATGGAATCATCCAGTTAGCAAAACCGACAAAGGCAGGCATGATGGCGCCAAACACCATGATCAGACCGTGCATGGTGGTGAGCTGGTTGAACAGCTCAGGATTAACCAACTGCAAACCGGGTTGGTACAACTCAGCACGAATGCCAAGTGCCAACACGCCACCAATCATCAGCATCGCAAAGCTGAACAGCATGTACAGGGTACCGATGTCTTTGTGGTTGGTTGCAAACACCCAACGACGCCAGCCCGTAGGGGCATGATGGTCATCATGGGCATGGGTATCGTGATGATCGAGTACTGCGCTCATAGTTTCATCCTTCCTATCTTTAAAAATCTGGGCCGGGGGTTATTGGTTGCGAGCGGCTTGCACAGCGGAGGGCTGTACCAAGTCACCAGACTGGTTGGTCCAGCTGTTTTTCGTATATGTGATAACAGCAGCAATTTCGGTATCGCTCAGTTGCTTCCATGCTGGCATAGCACCGTTGGCGCGGCCGTTGAGCAATGAGCTGATGACTTCGGTGTGGTCGGTGTTGAGAACAATCGCCGAGCCGTCCAGCGCTTTGATGGGCCCTGCGCCCTTGCCGTTGGCTTGGTGACAGGCGGCACAGTTGGCGCCGTAGACCTGCTTACCACGTGCCACCAGCGCGTCGAGTTCCCACACCTTGGCGGGGTCATCCGCCAAAGCGGCCATGGCTTTTTGCTGCTCTTCAACCCAAGCAGAGTAGGCCTTGGCGCTTACGACTTGCACGTTGATGGGCATGTAAGCGTGCTCTTTACCGCACAACTCGGCGCACTGTCCGTAAAACATACCTTCTTGCTCGGCCCGGAACCACGTGTCACGCACAAAGCCTGGGATTGCGTCTTGCTTCACGCCAAATGCAGGCACCATCCATGAGTGGATGACGTCGTTGGCGGTGGTAATCACGCGGATTTTTTGACCGACAGGCACAACCAATGGGTTGTCCACTTTCAGCAGGTAATCGTCGGGCTTTTGACCCGTACCGGCATCGGACATCGCGCGGTGGCTGGCGTCCAAGGCTGACAAGAAGCTGATGCCCTCGCCTTCGCCGCTGACGTAGTCGTAGCCCCACTTCCACTGCATGCCTGTGGCCTTGACGGTGAGGTCGGCATTGGTGGTGTCCTTCATGGCAACCAACACTTTGGTCGCTGGCAAGGCCATACCGATCACGATCAAGAACGGAACAATAGTCCAGCCCAATTCCACCCACAGCGGCTCAGGCAACTCTTGCGCCTTGTGGCCCACAGAAGCGCGGTGCTTCCAGATGGAGTAGAACATGACGCCAAACACAGCCAAGAAGATCACAGTACAAATGACCAACATGAACCAGTGCAGCCAGTGCTGCTCAGCCGCGATTTGCGTCACAGCGGGGTGTAAGTTGAGTTGGTTGACCGCCGGGCCACCTGGCAAATCGTTAACGACTTGCGACGCTGCGTTCGCAGCTGTCGCCGCCAATGCCGCTGTCACAGCAGCGATGCGGGCCGAAATGGCCAGTGGCTGGTTGGGGACGTTGCCCAGTGTCATTGTTGTGCTCACTTGTTATTTCGCCTCAAATATAAGTCTTGATTTATATCAAGCCTGAATTACACCAAAATTTCAGCCTGCTTTAAAGACTTTTCACCAAATACATGGCCCAGCGGGTCAGATTACATGCCCCGCAACGCCAAACGCATCTCTTGGGCGACCATGGGCCGCCACTCCGAACGCACATGGCGACCAAAGCACAAACGCATGTCTCTGGCCGTCAATTCAATCAAGTTGGCCTCGTCTTCCAAGGGCTCCACGCGCACAGACGCGCGCGGGAAGCGCATATGTTCAACTTTGCCAGCCGTTTCCAGCTGAACCACCAACCAGTCACCCTCTAAGGTTGCCACCTCAGCATCTGTGGCATGGCGGGCATACACCACGAAGGCAATGCCCAACACAGCGATTTCCAGACACGCAAACGGCAACACCAGCACCGCACCTTGCGCCCAGAAGAACCCCGCCACGCCCAAAGACACAGCACCCAACATGGCAAATACCTGCAGCAGCTGCGCAGGCGAAATTGAACAATTTCGCTTGAACGACCATGCGATAGCCCCATCAATCGGGCGTGCAAATCGATATGAGCGAGAAGACAAGGTCTGCATCTCTAAACCTCAACAAGGACGCCTCACGCACGCACCATAGCGCACGCAATGCCAGACCAAGCGGCGCTTACAAAACAGCGCGTCTTTTACCGGCAACACGCGATTGTAGCGTGGTGTAAACCCTATGCAGTCACCGGTGTCACCATTTGACCTTTACTTGCGCTCAAGTTCAAAGGTCATTCCCGCCAACACACTGAAAAGCTTAGGTTTTGGGCTTTCGCAACATGCGTTGCATATCGGCCAATGGCACGCTGGTTTGGGCTTGCACCAGAACCTTGGGTTGCGCGCGTAGGGCATGGCCGTAAATGATTTCCACGCTCAGCACGAAATGGCCGTCGCTGTTTCGGGGCAAGTGCTGCTCTAGGGCCGCGCGCAGCGTTTGCTCCCAGCCCCGCCCAAAGCAATGTTGCGCGCGCTGCACGTTGAGGTTGCGTCCGCACTCGCGCAAATCACGGAGCAATGTATCCAAAGTGGCGTAGGTGATGGTGAGCGTCTCCATGTCCATCACCGGATCCGCAAAGCCGCATTGCACCAACATGTCACCCCAATCGTGCATATCGGTGAACAAGTGCGTGGGCTGGTCCCAACCCATGTGCGCATACACCTCGCGCAGCTCGCGCAGCGTATCGGGCCCCAGGGCCGAAAACATCACCATGCCATCGACACGCAGCATGGACAGCCATTGCATCAACAGCGGCAAAGGTTGGGCCTGCATGTGCAAGGCCATGTTGGCCCACACCATGTCCAGCGGCTCATCACCGTGCTGCCAGCGCGCATCCACCCGCCTCAGCGCCTGCCAAGCCGAGCGCAACCACGACGACCCCACCCCAGGCGATGTGGCATCCACTGGCTCAGGGCCCGCCAAATAGGTGTGTACCTTGGCTCTGCCATTGGCTTGGGCGAGCATGTCTTTCAGGCTGTCGTGCGAGCGCAGGCCACCCCAATGGGGCATCCAATGCGCCCAGCGCTTGGGCGGCTGCGCCATCCAAGACAGGCGCGCGTGCATACGTTGGGCAATTTCCTCGTTCAGCCACGGCGACGCATCACGCCTCAATCGCATGCAGCGTTGCGCGGCCAACTGGTCTAGGCTGGGGTTGATTTCGTCGGACATGCGTATGGCGTCATTGAAGAGCGCCCAGTATATTGGCCCCATGCCACCCCCTGCATCAACATGGTTGGGTCTTGCCAGCTTGCGCTGGCCCGGCGTGTGCCGCATCTGCGCACGCTGGTTCAACACGCGCGCCCACAACCGCGCATGGTGTGACGATTGCCAGCACAGCTTCACGCCTGCGCTCACACGTTGCGTGCAGTGCGCGCTGGCACAGACAGTCGCGCCCAGCCTTGGGACAAGTGCGAGCGGTCCCTCAGACGCAATTAAAGATGTCGGTGTGGATGCGCGTGTAGGTTTAGGTGTGGCCCGCTGGCGCTGCAGCGCCTGCGCATTGGGCACATGGCACTGGCAAGGCACCACTGCGGCCGTGGATTACGCCTACCCGTGGGCTTCACTCATCACCCAGCTGAAATACCAACGCGACACCGCACTGGCCAAGCCTTTGGCCCATCTCATGCTGGGCAACGCCACATGCGCCGCCGCCTTGCAACAAGCCGACCTGTGGCTGGGCGTGCCCATTGCGCCTAGCAAGCTGGGCCTGCGTGGCTTCAACCAAACCCACTTGTTGCTAGACCACGCGCGCGCCGCGCACCCGCACTGGTCGGGCGCCCGGCATTGGGCACAATCGCGTCATTACGTGCAGCGGGCCACAAGCGGCAGCGACCAACAAGGCCTGCGCCGAGCGCAGCGTTTGAGCAACGTGTACGGTGCGTTCACGCTGGAGCCCAACGCACACAGGGCCATCGCAGGTCAACACATCGTGTTGGTAGACGACGTGTACACCACAGGCGCGACCCTCTCGGCCTTGGCCCAAACCGTACAAGCCGCAGGACCCGCCAGTGTGCAGGTGTGCGTCCTGGCCAGAACACCTGAGCACCATCCCACGCTTGAACATGGGGCCGATTGGGGATACCCCACACCGGTGAAGTGAATCGGGTGACGAGGCCAATGCCGTGAATCGGGCGAGTCGGTTGAATCTAAGTTGTACGGCCAAGAGCAGCTCGCCAACGAGGGAGGGCCAGAAACGGTGCCCTGACGCTGGAGGTCGACAACGCCGATAATCAGCCCCACGCTGGCGCACTGCTTGTCGCGCCCAAGCGCCGTGTTGCGCCATCGCCCGGTCACGCCATCCTCCAACCGCCCGCCTCTATTTATGCTGCACATTGTTTTAGTTCATCCTGAAATTCCACCCAATACGGGCAACGCCATTCGGCTGTGCGCCAACACTGGATGGCAGCTGCATTTGGTGGAACCCTTGGGATTTTCAATGGACGACAAACAGCTCAGGCGTGCTGGGCTGGACTACCACGAATACGCCAGCGTGTTGCGCCACGCCAGCTGGGACGCGTTTTTACAAACCCAACAGATCACCGCAAGCCAGTGCTATGCCCTCACCACCAAAGGCCAGCATTCGGCATTCGATACAGCTTTTAAGCCCGGCGACTACCTGGTCTTTGGCTCAGAAACAAAAGGCCTGCCAGCTGAAATTCGCGCGCAAATACCCGAGCAGCAGTGGCTGCGCCTGCCGATGCGAGCCGGTCAGCGCAGCTTGAATCTGTCCAACGCAGTGGCCGTCATCGGTTACGAGGCATGGCGACAAAACGGTTTTGCCGGCGTAGCGTGAGAAATTCACTCGTCAGGCCCGTGTGTAGCCATTAAGATTTAGCAGTAGGTCGCACACTGCGTGTTGCTCGACCGTTGTTTCATGCGCTCACGTCAGCGTCCCCGCCATCAGGCGCTGCCACACACCGACCACCACCTATGACCGACGCGACACGCGCAGCCAGCGCGCCTGAAGACCACACCACACAAGCCCTGCACGCGCCGCAGCCCGCACCCACCTCCTGGTTCGGCAAATTGCGCGCTGGCGATGTGGACACCATCAGCCAGTTGTTTGTGCTGCTGGCAGCGGGCAACGCGGTGTGGTACGCCACGCTCAGCGAACACGTGCTAGGTGTGTATTCCAACTACTTTTTGGCAGCTTGCTTGATGGGGCTGTACTTTGTTCGCCGCCAAGGCTGGATCAATCGCGTTCATGCCACATGGCTATTGGTGCTGGGCGGCTACCTCGATATCACCATCAATATTGCCGTGCACGGCGGCGTGTGGTCGCCAGTACTGGCTTGGTATGTGGCATTGCCACTGCCCGCATTGTTTGTGCTGGGCGTGCGTGCCATGGCGGGCATGGTGGTGCTGAGCTTGATCAGCGTATTCGTCATCGCCTGGGCGCAAATACAAGGCTTGCTGCCGCACTTCGTGTACAGCGACGACAAAATTCTGTGGGCGGCACTGGTGTTCACGGGCTTGGCATTGTCAATTTCCATCTTGCCCGTTCTGTACCACGGCATGCACCAAGGTCTGCTCAAAGGCTTGAATGAGAAAAACGCCGAACTGCAACGCGTGCGTGACGACCTGCTGGATGAGCAGCATCAAAAAGATGAATTCCTGGCCTCGGTCAGCCACGAGTTGCGCACCCCCATGAACGCCATCATTGGTTTTTTACAAGCCATAGAACCCCGCCCGGGTGATGACCCACAAAGCAAGGAAATGCTGGGCCATATGGAACACTCGGCCAAGCACCTGATGACCATCATCAACGACTTGCTGGACATGTCGCAAATGCGCGCAGGCAAGCTCAATATCGACCCGCGTAAAACCAATTTACACAAGCTGGTGAATGACATCAGCCGCACCTTCAAGCCGCAGCTGGACGAGCGCGGCATCGAGTTGCGCATGACGATTGATACGCAAGTGCCGCAGTGGGTCATGCTGGACCAAGACCGTTTGTCGCAAGTGCTGATCAACCTGCTGGGCAACGCGGCCAAATTCACCAGCAAAGGATTTGTGAGTATCCACGTCTCACACACACCCACAGAGCACATTCGCTTTGAGGTGCAAGACACAGGACGCGGTATTCAGGAGCAGCACCTAGACCGCGTCTTCGACCGGTTCTCGGACATCACCAACCGCACGCGTCGCGACTATGGCGGCACGGGGCTAGGCTTGTCTATTTGCCGCCAGTTGGTCGAGCTTCAAAATGGCCACATTGGGGTGCACAGCCAACTGGGCCAAGGCGCCACGTTTTGGTTTGAGCTGCCACTGGAGTCGTGCGCGCCGCCAGCCGACATCGACCTATTGCCCACCAGCGAAATACAAACCAGCCGCCCCGAAGTCACGGGCCGCGTGCTCATCGTGGACGACAGCTTCATCAACCGCTTGGTGGCCAAGCAACTGCTGCTGACCGACTTGCCCAACCTCGACATAGTGGAGGCCGATGGCTCACAAACCGCATTGGATGAAATTGCCAGACAGCCGGTTGACTTGATTTTGATGGACGTTGTGATGCCCGAGCGAGACGGCATTGAAACCACTGCGGTCATACGAGCGAGCGACCCAGCCACCGTCATCGTCGGCTTAACCGCAGACGTCACGCCCAACGTCAAGTCACGCTGCCTGAGCGCCGGCATGAACGACGTGATGACCAAACCGTTTGAGCGCAAAGCACTGGTCGAACGCGTGCGCTTAGGCTTGATCGACAAGCGTTAACCTGCCGGCTCAACAACCAAGTCCAACCAAACCTAGCCCAACCTAATAAACCCAAACAAACTCAAACAATAAAAATCAAGGGTAACGGCGCACCACCGACTCGGCCACACACGCTGGTTTATCGGCCCCCTCCAGCTCCACCGTCACGCGCCACGTGAGCTGCACGCCGTCGCCTGCAACGGGCTCACATGACAGCAAATGCAGCTGTGCGCGCACGCGACTGTCTACCGGCACCGGCGACATGAAGCGCACGCGGTTGAGCCCGTAGTTCACCCCCATGGAACTCGCGCCGATGTCAAACGTGGTGTCGAAGAAATGCGGCAGCAACGACAGCGTTAAGAAGCCATGCGCCACCGTGGTGCCGAAGGGACCAGACGCGGCGCGCTGCGGGTCTGTGTGTATCCACTGGTGGTCACCCGTGGCATGGGCAAACGCGTTGATCATGGCTTGGTCAATGCGCAACCAATCGCTCACGGCCACATCTTGGCCCACGCAACCAGCCAACTCGCTCAGGCTTTCAAATCGTCGCATCACTCACTCCAATCTATTCACAAACAAGTCCGGTTCAATGCCATGCAGGCAAGGATGCGGCTACGGATACCCATACCGCTACAACCAACGCCATTCCGCCACCAGTTTCAAGCCAGTCAGCAGCATGCCCAGCTCAATCACGCGGTAAAAAAGCTCCGGCCTGATGCGGTGTGCCACGCGCACCCCCACCCACACCCCAATCGGCGCCAACGGCAACAAGGCCAGCGAGGTAGAAAAATTCTCCAGGCTGAGCAAGCCCAAGTAACTGTAGGGCAGCCACTTGCTCAAGTTAATTACAAAGAAAAAGACAGCCATGGTCGCGGTGAACTGCAGCGGCGGCTGGCGCAAACCCATGACATAGGCATTGATGGGCGGGCCACCTGCATGCGCGACAAAACTGGTAAAGCCCGCCACCACGGCCAACACGCCGCCCACTGCTTTGGGCAATGGCGCTTGGCTCCCCGCTCGGCGCGCTTTGTACAAGCGCTGCGCCAAAAACAGCAGTGTGAGCACGCCCACAATCACAGAGACAGCCGCAGGCGACAACTGCTTAAAGGTCAGCGTGCCCAAGGCTGTGCCCAACAGGCCCAGTGGCACCAAAAATTTGAGCAACGGCCACTGAAAGTGCTTGCGAAATGCGGCCAAGCCCAGCAAGTCCATCACCAGCAAGATCGGAATAAAAATAGCAGCCGCCTGCGGTACCGTGACCGACAAGGCCATGATGGGCACGGCCAAGCTGCCAAAGCCCGAGCCAAAGCCGCTTTTGCTCAACCCCATGAGCAACACCGCAGGAATCGCCGCGGCGTAAAAATAAGGGTCGGTGATCACACGCGCTCAATGATCAAGGCGATGCCTTGGCCCACACCAATGCACATGGTGCACAACGCATAGCGCCCACCGGTGCGATGCAACTGGTACATCGCTGTTGTCACCAAACGCGCCCCGCTGGCGCCCAACGGGTGCCCCAAGGCAATGGCGCCACCGTTGGGGTTGACGCGCGGGTCGTTGTCGGCCAGCCCCAAGTCGCGCAACACGGCCAAACCCTGTGCGGCAAAGGCCTCGTTGAGCTCAATCACATCCATGTCGGCCAAGCTCAGCTGCGCCAGCGCCAGCACCTTGCGCGTGGCAGGCGCAGGGCCCATGCCCATGATGCGTGGGGCCACACCCGCAGTGGCCATGGCCACCACCCTCGCCTTGGCCGTCAGGCCTTGCGCCTTGACCTGTGCGCCACTGGCCAGCAACACCGCGCATGCGCCATCGTTCACGCCACTGGCATTGCCAGCGGTCACCGTGCCACCTTCCACCACCACCGGCTTGAGTTTGGCCAAAGACTCAGGCGTGGTCGCGCGCGGGTGCTCGTCCGCAGACACCACCACCGCATCACCCTTGCGCTGGGCAATATGTACAGGCGTGATTTCATCATTGAAAATGCCTGCAGCCTGCGCTGCCAAGGCTTTGGTCTGGCTTGCCAAAGCCATGGCATCTTGGTCGGCGCGTGTAATACCAAAGTCGTTGGCCACGTTTTCAGCGGTCTGCGGCATGCTGTCCACGCCGTATTGGGCTTTCATCAACGGGTTGATGAAGCGCCAGCCAATTGTGGTGTCGTACACGCTGTTGTCACGCGAAAAGGCGCTGCCCGCCTTGGGCATGACAAACGGTGCACGGCTCATGCTCTCCACACCGCCAGCAATCATCAAGCCGGCTTCACCCGAGCGGATGGCCCGCGCAGCTGTGCCCACCGCATCCAAGCCCGAGCCACACAATCGGTTGATGGTTGCACCCGGCACATCGATAGGCAGTCCTGCCAGCAAACTGGCCATGTGGGCCACGTTGCGGTTGTCCTCGCCAGCTTGGTTGGCACAGCCCATGAGCACGTCGTCGACCTGCGTCCAGTCCACGCTGGGGTTGCGCTGCATCAATGCCTTGAGAGGAATCGCAGCCAAATCATCGGTGCGCACCTGCGCCAATGCACCGCCGTAGCGGCCAATCGGTGTTCGGATGGCGTCGCAAATATAGGCTTGATCGTCGTTCAGATGTGTCATGCGGTAGTCGGCGGTAAAGATTAAAAAGTTGGCCTAAAAACGCCATTGGTGTCCACGGATGGCCACGAATAGCCACGGATGGCCAGAAATAGCACAAGTAGCGAGAAACGCCCCAAAAGGCCATACGCGCACTGTAGCGCAGCCCCGGGCCCATCGCCCTACACTATGGCCTAAGGCCAAGTGCGAGGCAGTCAATCGCGCGTCAGGCCCACGTTCTTTTCGACATGCTTGTCCCAAACCCCTGCGAGTCACCGTTTATGTTTGCGCCCAACCAAGCTGATGTACGCCGTTTTTTTTGCGGCGCTTACAACAAACACCACGCCAACCAGCCCTTGGAAGCCATTGAGACCTTGGCCGCGCAGTGGATGGATTTACACCCCGAATACGCTGGCGACTTCAGCGACGAGGCCGCAGCCTTGGCCAAGCTAGAAGGTGGCACAGCAGAGGCTGCCCAACACGGTGAGAACCCGTTTTTGCACCTGTCCATGCATTTGAGCGTGAGCGAACAGTGCTCTATCGACCAGCCCCCCGGCATTCGTCAAGCCGTTGAGCTGCTGGCAGCCAAACAGGGCGATTTGCACGCAGCCCACCACATGGTGATGGACTGCTTGGGTCGCATGGTGTGGGAAAGCCAGCGCAGCGGGCGCCCACCAGATGGCCAAGCCTACATAGACCACGTCAGGCGCTTGGCCACAGCAGACTGAGCGGCACACCCAGCCAAACACCGCTGAACCCACACTACACCGCGCAACCACCAACGGCGTGGCGCCACAACAGCGACACGTCCCGCGTGTCAAACAGGCAATAAAAAACCACCTCAGCCCTCGGGCTTAGGTGGTTTTTTTGCTGGGTCTAGGGCTCTTTATGCTGGAACCCAGCAGTTGAGCGGATTCAACTTGAGCACCCAACAAGCGGGGCTTACAAGGCCTATCCAGTCCAGCCAGACAGGCCCTGAACCCATCAACGGAAGCGTGACTGTGGCACGACAGCCATCTCGGATGGCAGGCTGGCAAGGTAAGCGGCCAGCTGCTTGAGCTCGGCGTGCGTGTACTGCGCTGCAACACCGCCCATGATGGCGTTGTTGCGACCCAGTTTGCTGTTGGCATTGGTCTCAACCGTGTAAGCCTTGAGGGCCACGTACAAGTAGTCGGCGTGCTGGCCAGCCAGTTTGGGGTAGCTGGGGTCTAGTGGCTTGTTGAAGTTGACACCGTGACAAGCCACGCAACCACCTTTGGCCAGCAGCGCAGCCGTGGCGTCATTGGCAGCTACTACGGTTTCAGGTGCTGCGGGTGCGGGGCTGTGCTGGGCGTAAAACGCGCCCAAGTCCGCCATATCTTGCTCGCTCAAGCTACCGGCAATGCCACGCATAGTCGGGTGTTTGCGGTCGCCCTTTTTGTACGCCGCCAAAGCCGCCTCGATGTACTTGGCAGACTGGCCCGAAATCATGGGCACTTTGTGCACTTCGGGGAATACGTTTTGGTAGCCAACGATGCCGTGACAGCCAATGCACATGGCAGCCTTGGACTCACCGGCTTTGATATCACCAGTCACGCCTTGAGCACCAGCGATGCTGGCAACGGCCAAGGTCGCCATGGCGACAAAACGGGGCAACAGAGTGGTTAACAGTTGGTTCATAGTGTCTCAATCACAGATGCACAGCGTGAATAAATGCGGGTTGTCAAAAATCAATCGGCAATTATATAGACTGTAGCGCAAGTCCAAACTGACAACCACCGAATGACCATGACTCAGAAATTCCAAGGTACCGAAAACTACGTCGCCACCCCCGATTTGATGCTTGCGGTGAACGCGGCCATGGCACTCAAGCGCCCGCTGCTCATCAAGGGAGAGCCCGGCACCGGCAAGACCATGCTGGCCGAGGAAGTGGCACAGGCGCTGGGCATGCCGCTACTGCAGTGGCACGTCAAATCCACCACCAAGGCCCAACAAGGCCTGTACGAGTACGACGCAGTCAGCCGACTGCGTGACAGCCAGCTGGGCGACATAGACGGCGGCGAGCGGGTCAAGGACATACACAATTACATCGTGCAAGGCGTGCTGTGGCAGGCCTTTACGGCGGACAAGCCAGTGGCCCTACTCATAGACGAGATCGACAAGGCCGACATCGAGTTCCCCAACGACTTGCTGCGCGAAATAGATCGCATGGAGTTTTACTGCTACGAGACACGCCAAACCATACGGGCCACCCACCGTCCGTTGGTGTTCATCACGTCCAACAACGAAAAAGAGCTGCCCGATGCGTTTTTGCGCCGTTGCTTTTTCCACTACATCAAATTCCCAGAGGCCGAGACCATGGAGCAAATCGTGGCGGTGCACTTCCCCACGCTCAAAAAAGAATTGCTCAGCGTCGCGCTCAAAACGTTTTACGACATCCGTAAGTTGCCGGGCATCAAGAAAAAGCCCAGCACCTCAGAGCTCATTGACTGGCTCAAGCTGCTGGTGGCCGAGGACATTCCCATGTCGGCCCTGCAAAGCGACGACGACAAAATCAGCCTGCCGCCGCTGGTGGGCGCGTTGCTCAAAAACGAGCAAGACGTGACCTTGTTTGAAAAGCTCGTGTTCATGAACAACCGCAACCGTTAAACGGCAGCCACCAACGATCCACCATCAACGTTGACCTGTTGCGACGCTACGCCAGACCGCCCCCGCCCCCGCCCGATACCATGACCACACCCAACCCTTTTTCAGCGCCCATCACGCTGTCCAACGCGGCCGCCACGCTGGCGCCACTGAGCCCAGACCACTTGAGCGACCTGCAAGAGGCCACCCAAGACGGCGACTTGAACCAGCTGTGGTTTACCGCCGTGCCCAGTGCCCAGGGCATGGCCAACGAGATTGAGCGCCGCCTAGGCTTGCAACGCGCTGGCACCATGAACCCCTTTGCCATCATCAGCAACATGCCCGGAGCCTTGCAGGGCAAGGCGGTGGGTATGACCACATTCATGAACATCGATGCGCCCAACCGCCACGTTGAAATTGGCAGCACCTGGTACCGCGCAGCCGTACAACGCACGGTGCTCAACACCAGCTGCAAGCGCTTGTTGTTGGCCCATGCGTTTGACACCTTGGACTGCATTGCGGTGGAGTTTCGCACGCACTTCATGAACCATGCGAGCCGCCGTGGCATCGAGCGCTTGGGCGCCAAGCTGGACGGCGTGCTGCGCAACCACCAACTGGCACACAGCGCCGTGCACGGCACCACGCTGCGCGACACCTGCGTGTACAGCATCACCTGCGACGAATGGCCAACGGTGCGCGCCCACCTGGACTTCCAAATCAGCAAGCCGCGCTAACAACGCGCTTGTCACGACCACACCATGCTGACCCAATTTTTTTACGCCATGCGCGCGGCCAAGTTGCCCGTATCAATCAAAGAGCACTTGGCGTTGCTGGAGGCCTTGCAAGCCAACGTGGTGGGGCCAGGCAACGCGTCGGCCTGCAGCATGGAAGACTTTTACTACCTCTCCCGCTTGGTATTGGTTAAGGACGAGAAGCACTACGACAAGTTCGACAAAGCCTTCGCCGCCTACTTCAAGGGCGTGGACATGATTGCCGATTTCAGCAAGCCCATACCCGCGCAGTGGCTGCAGCAAGAAATAGAAAAGCTGTTGAGTGAAGAGCAAAAGAACGGGGCACCCCATGTGGACTATGACGACCTCATGGACACGCTCAAGAAACGGCTGGAAGAGCAAAAAGAGCGCCACGAAGGTGGCAGCAAATGGGTGGGCACAGGCGGCACCTCACCTTTTGGCAACGGTGGCTACAACAACCAAGGCATCCGCATTGGTGGCAAGGGTGGCAACAAAAGTGCCGTCAAAGTGTGGGAGCAACGCAGCTACCGCGACTACGACGACACCCAAGAGCTGGGTACGCGCAATATCAAAGTGGCCTTGCGCCGCCTGCGCAAATTTGCGCGCGTTGGCTTGGAAGAAGAGCTGGACCTGCCCGACACCATACGCCGCACAGCAGCCAACGCGGGCTACCTAGACATCAAGCTGGTGCCGCAGCGGCACAACAACGTGAAGGTGTTGTTACTGATGGATGTGGGCGGCACCATGGACGACCACATTGCACGCGTCGAAGAGCTGTTCTCGGCTGCCAAAAGCGAGTTCAAACACTTGGAGTTTTATTACTTTCACAACTGTGTCTACGACTACGTGTGGAAAAACAACCGCCGGCGCTATGCAGAGAAATTTCCCACGTGGGACATCCTGCACAAGTACAACAAGGACTACAAGCTGATTTTTGTGGGCGATGCCACCATGAGCCCCTACGAAATACTGCAACCCGGCGGCAGCGTGGAATACAACAACGAAGAGGCCGGGGCCACCTGGCTGCAACGCCTCACCAACACCTTCCCGCGCTTTGCTTGGATCAACCCCGAACCCCAAGGGGTGTGGCAATACCGCCAAAGCATAGACGTCATCCACCAAATCATGGGCGGGCG
>JANREF010000241.1 GCA_030726195.1 Burkholderiaceae bacterium
GTTTTGGGTGGCCTTGGCCACCTTCCTCATGTGGGACCTGAGCGCATCCGAGCCAGTCAACCTGCGGCAAGAGCCGCCCTTGATTGCCGCGGGCTCTGGCCAAGTGGTAGACGGCGGACATTGCTCCATGGGCCAATGAGATAGACCTGCGCGCAACGAGGCAAGCAGGCCTGCGGCCTACCAGCGGCCTTGCTGCGTGGCCTTGTTGCGTGACCTTATTGCGCCGCTTCAATGTGCGTGATCACCATGGCGTCGCCCTCCATTTCTACGTGAAAGCGCACCGCTTGGCCCACGCTCAGCCCGGTGGCCTGCGCTTTGTCTTGCAGTTTGAACACCATGGTCATGCCGGGCATATCTAGGTTGACGATTTCATCGTGCTTGATGGTGACCTTGCCGTTGGCGGCATCGATGCGTCGGACCACGCCATTGGTGAGGTCTTCGGCGGCGCTTGCAAGCAGCGCGACAGATGACAGCACGGCCCCAAAAATGAGGCGGCGCGCAACCGTTGTGATGGCATTGGTATTGGTATTTGCACTGACGTTGACGTTGGCTGCGGATTTGAATGTGTTGCGTGTCATGTTGGTTGATGTCCGATTGTGTGAATGTGTGAAGGCCTGATTGCGTGCACTCGATGGTGTGTAAATACAAGCAGTGGCTTCATGCATGGGCGTGGCCACGTGTTCAGCGGGCCACTGTGACGTAGCCCTTCATGCCCGCGTCAAAATGCCCAGGCTGCAAGCAGGCAAAGTCGACAACGCCAGCGTTGGTGAAGGTCCATACGATGCTGCCGCTTTGACCCGGCTCGACGCTGGCGGTCTGTGGGTCTTCATGCACCATGCCTGGGAACTTCAGCATTTGCTTGTAATGTTCGGCCAGCTCTTGCGGCGTACCCAAGACCATTTCGTGCTTCACCTTGCCGCTGTTGGTGACCACAAACTGCACGGTTTCATTGGCCTTCACATCAATGGTGGCCGGTGTAAACCGCATGTTGTCGGCCATATCCACTGCAACCGTGCGCGTGACGTTGCGCACGTCACCGGGCTGCCCGATCACACTGGCTGGGGCTGCACCGCCGTCTTGGTTGTGGCCATGGCTGTGCGCGTGGGTGCCCGCGCTCCATGCAAGCGAGCCCATGCTCATGCAGGCAGTGGCGATGAGCGTTTGTAGTGTCAGTTTGCTTGTTTTCATGTGATGTTCCGATTAAAAAATTGTTAAAGAATGCAACGGCGACGATCAAAGCGGCCATGCTCAACGGCCTCAGCCGCCATGCTTGTGTCCGGCCGGCTTTTTGACTTGCACCTCAACGGGGGTCTTGTCTTGACGCGCCATGGCAGATGCACCCGCAGACTTGGCACGCGCTGGCGATGCCAACTCACCTTGATACTCGTAGGCCACAGTACCTTGCGGGTGTGTGAACCAGCCCGGATTGCTGTAGTCACCGCGCGCTTGGTCTTTGCGCACCTTGAGCACACTGAACATGCCGCCCATCTCCACCGAACCGAACGGCCCGCTACCGGTCATCATGGGCGTGGTGTTCTCCGGTAAGGGCATCTCCATCTCAGCCATGTCGGCCATGCCGCGCTCACCCATGACCATGTACTCCGGCACCAACTCGCGAATTTGCTGCGTGAGTCCTTGGTGGTCGGCACCAATGAGCGTTGGCACGTCGTGCCCCATGGCGTTCATGGTGTGGTGGCTCTTGTGACAGTGCATGGCCCAGTCGCCCAACTCATCCGCCACAAATTCAATCTGGCGCATTTGCCCAACCGCCACATCGGTCGTCACCTCCGGCCAACGGCTGCCCTTGGGTGTGGGCCCGCCGTCTGTTCCGGTCACCTCGAACTCGTGCCCGTGTATGTGAATGGGGTGGTTGGTCATGGTCAGGTTACCGATGCGCATGCGCACGCGGTCACCCTGGCGGACATTGAACGAGTCTATGCCCGGAAATATGCGGCTGTTCCATGTCCACAAATTGAAATTCAACATGGTCATGATGCTGGGCGTATAGGCACCCGGCTCTATGTCATAACCGTTGAGCAAGAAGCAAAAGTCGCGGTCTACCGTTGCAATATTGGGGTTGCTGTGCTTGGGGTGCGTGACCCACGAGCCCATCATGCCCATGGCCATTTGCGTCATCTCGTCCGCATGTGGGTGGTACATGAACGTGCCAGGGCGGCGCGCTACAAACTCATAAACAAAGGTTTTGCCTGGCGCAATGCCGGGCTGATTCAAGCCCGTGACGCCATCCATGCCATTGGGCAAGCGTTGGCCATGCCAGTGCACACTGGTGTGCTCGGGCAACCGGTTGGTCACATACATGCGCACGCGGTCGCCCTCCACCACCTCTATGGTTGGGCCGGGCGACTGTCCGTTGTAACCCCACAGGTGGGCATTGAAGCCAGGCGCCATTTCGCGCACAACGGGCTCGGCTACCAAGTGGAATTCCTTCACACCATCGCGCATGCGCCACGGCAAAGTCCAGCCGTTGGGTGTCATCACCGGGTTGTACGGCCGTCCATTGGGCGGCACCAAAGGTGCCATGGAATCCGGCGACGTTTGCGTCACAAGCTCTGGCAACGCGGCCATGGCCACAGGCGACACCGCCGCGGCCGCTACTGCGCCGCCGCTGATGCCGGCAAATTGTAAAAACTGTCTGCGAGCGTTCATATGGGTTTGTGTTGTGTGGGGTTGCGCGCCGTGCGCACCCGTTGAATGGTTGGACATTGGCTTGGACATCAGTGAGCTGCGCCTCCTGCCATGGCGGCATCGGCACCCGCGCTTGCGCCCATGGCCGTTTGCATCATGGGACTGCCCACCACGTGGGCGTTCAGAACAACATCGGCCAGCCAGAACTGCTCGTTGGCGCCCAGAGCCGCTTGCACCACACTGACCTGTGCCCTTGCGTCAGCCAACAGGTCAAACGTACTGATCAACATACCGTTGTAGCGGTACTGGTTTTCTTCACTGATGCGCATGCGCAGCGGGATGACTTCGCGCTGGTAATGCTGCGCAATATCAAACGTGGTGCGGTAGGCCGAGTAAGCTTCGCGCAACTGGGAGCTGGCATTGATGAGTGTGGCTTCGTATTGGTTGAGCGCTGCCAGCGCCTGCGCGTTCATGCGGGTACGCGTAGCATCCCCCCAATCAAACAACGGCAGCTTGATGCTGATTTCGTTGCCCGATGACGTCGCCACATCACCCGTTGCCTTGTCTGTCGTTCGCACGCGGCGAATGCCCCATTCCACGTCGGTCAAGCTGGTGATGGCTTGCATCTGCTGGGCTACACCGGCTGCCTCTGCCGACTGGGCGGCCATGCGCACATCCAAGCGCGCAGCCATGGCTTGTGCACTCACCTCCTCTGGCGTTGTGTACTGATTGGGCAAGTCGGGCAGCCGTTCGGGCAACTGCAAACGATCCAGTTGCTGCGCGCGCAAACCCAGGGCGCGTGTCAACGCTTCCTGAGCGCTGGTGTGTGCGTGCTGCGCATTGGCCAACGCAACAGCAGCATCGGCTGCATACAAATGCTGCTGACTCCTAGCCACGACCGTGATGTTGCCAACGCGCTGCAAACGCGCTGCCAACTCGGCACTGGCATTTGCACTGCGCATGACTTGTTGGGCGTAGCTCAGGCGCTGCTTGGCCGCCACCGCTTTAACCCACGCTTGGCGGGTTTGTGCAATGCCCTGCACCACATCGGCAGCCAAGCGCAGCTCGACTTCATGGACCATTTGAGTGGCATAGCGCTGCTTGGTGGGCAGCATCAGCACGTCTAACAAGCCAAACGTCAGCACGCGGGTCAGCTCGGTGTCGGCCAAGCTGCTCATACGCTCGACCGATAAGCTGGGGTTGGCGATGCGGCCGGTTTGTGCCGCACCTGCGGATGACGCAATACCCTGGGCCAGCAGCGCCTGAAATGATGGGCTGCCCAACAACATCACCTTGACCGCGTCGTTTTGGGTCAACGGTTGTCGCAGCAAGCTATCGATCTGTGCCTGGGCCTCAACGCGCTGCGCTTGAGACTGCAGCAATTGGACGTCACCGTTGGCAAAGGCTTGCGTGTTGCGATTGACAGTGGCAATGGTGTCCTCAGCGGTGATC
>JANREF010000242.1 GCA_030726195.1 Burkholderiaceae bacterium
GCAGAGCCGTCTCAAGCCGGCGCTGCGCCGCGCGCTGTGTGCGTGGCTACCGAGCAAGTCGTCTATGGCGCTGTTTGCGGGCGTGTTGTTGATTTTGGAAATGCTGTGGGGTCGCGCGTCACTGATTGTGTTTGCGGTGAGCTTTGACGCCATGCCCGATGCGAGCAGCACGTGGACGGCGCTGCTCAACTTCGACAACCTGGATTTCATCATTGCCTACGTGCTGGTGGGCGCGGTGTTTGCCGGGCTGATTTTTACCACCAGCGTGATTGCCATTCCCATGATTTTGGACAAGCGCGTGGACGCCATTTCGGCGGGCTTGACCAGCATTCGCGCTTGTCTAGAAAACCCCATCACCATGGCATTTTGGGGCATGTTGATCACGGTGCTGGTGGTGGCCGCCATGCTGCCTTGGTTTGCAGGCTTGCTGTTTATTGGGCCTGTGTTGGGCCATGCGACATGGCACGCCTACCAAGCCCTGGTCGTGCCACCTCAGCCCGAGGCAGCGCCGGGCCAATGAGCCAAGCCGCGCGAGTCTGGCTAAACACTCAGAATCCCTGACGAACCCTCACAAACCCGCGCAACATGTGCTGCGGGCTTGGGGGTTTCGGCCTTCAGGTTTCGAACTTCAAGTTTCGGGCTTGGGCGTTAGACGCCCAGCTCGGTCGGCTTACGCGGTGACGTTGACCACCACACGGCCTTTGACGGCACCAGCCATGATCTCGCCTGCAACGCGCGGCGCATCGGCCAAGGCCACTTCTGTGGTCAGGCTGTCCAGCTTGGCCAAGTCCAGTTGCTGGGCCAGGGCCAGCCAGGCGGCCTCGCGCTTGGCCATGGGGGCCATGACGCTGTCGATGCCGCACAAGGTGACGCCGCGCAAAATAAATGGCGCGACGCTGGCTGGGAAATCCATGCCTTGGGCCAAACCACAAGCGGTAACCACGCCGCCATAACGCGTGCTGGCGCATGCATTGGCCAAGGTGTGGCTGCCCACAGCGTCGACCACGCCTGCCCAGCGTTCTTTTTGCAAGGGTTTGCCGGGCTCGCTGAATGCGGCGCGGTCTAGCACCTCTTGCGCACCCAGGTGCTTGAGGTAGTCGTGCTCGGCCGCTTTGCCCGTGGTGGCCACCACGCGGTAGCCCATAGACGCCAACAGCAGTGTGGCCACAGAGCCCACGCCGCCCGTAGCGCCCGTGACCAAAATCTCGCCGTCACCCGGCTGCACGCCGCCGCGTTGCAAGGCTTGTACGCACAGCATGGCGGTGTAACCCGCCGTGCCCACCGCCATGGCTTGTTTGGCGCTCAACGCCTTGGGGCGCAGCTGCAACCATTCGCTTTTGACCCGCGCCATTTGGGCCAAGCCGCCGCTGTGCGCCTCACCCACGCCCCAGCCGTTGAGCAACACTTCGTCACCAACCGCAAATTTGGCGCTGTCGCTGCGCAGCACGCGACCGGCCAAGTCAATGCCTGGCACCAAGCTGGGCTTGCGCACCACGGGGGACTTGCCAGTGATGGCCAAGCCGTCTTTGAAGTTGATGGTGGAGTAGTCCACCTGCACCACCACGTCGCCGTCTGGAGAGAGTTGCTCTAAGAAGTCGGCCTCGGTCATGTTGACCAAGGCGCATTGGTAGCTGGGTTCTTTGTCGATTCGCAGTAGTTGCACAGTGGTGGTCCTGTTGGTTAGAAAGTGGGGGGTGACGTCTTGAAACGTAAACGCTGTGTGAGGCTTGCTTTTAAGAGGCCTGCTTTTAGGAGAAACGGGGCGCTGCCGCTATGCCGCTGGCTTGGCTGCGACTGCGGCGGCCTTGGCCTCGTCTTGCAGCGCACGCCACATGACTTTACCGCTGCCGCTTTTGGGTAACTCGGCCACAAACTCAATGATGCGCGGCGCTTTGTACACCGCCATTTCGTCGTGACACCATTGGAGCATGTCTTGCTCGGTGACATCGTGACCCGGACGCAACACCACCAATGCCTTGACGGTTTCGCCGCGGTAAGCGTCGGGCACACCAATCACACAGGCCTCGGCCACGGCGGGGTGCTTGAACATCAAGGCCTCCACCTCAGCCGGCCATACCTTGAAGCCGCTGGCATTGATCATGCGCTTGAGCCTATCGGTCATGAAGTAGTAGCCGTCTTCGTCCATGCGGCCCAAATCACCCGAGCGGAAGTAGCGCACACCGTCTATCTCTACAAAGGCCTCGGCGGTGGCGTCTGGCCTGCGCCAGTAGCCCTGAAACACCATGGGGCCGTTGATGAGAATTTCGCCCGCCTCGCCCACAGGCAGTGGCTGCAAGGTTTCGGGGTCCACCACAATAGAGCGCGCGCCCACAAACGGCACCCCCAAACATTGTTGTTTGGTGGCCAGTGGCGGGTTGCTGTGCGATGGGGCTGCGGTTTCGGTCAGGCCATAGCCCTCCGCAAAGCGCAAGCCAAACTCGTCAAACAAGCGCTGGGCAACGGCCTGCGGCATGGCAGCGCCGCCGCCGCCAATGTACTTTAGGCTGCTCAGGTCGTAGCTGCTCATGTTGGGGCTGGCCAGCAAGTCCATGATCATGGTGGGTATGTTGGTCCAGTGGGACAAGCTCCAACGCGAAATCATGCGGCCCGCCAAATCGCGGTCCCAGCGGGGCATGACCACCATGGTGGCACCACCAAACACCGCGGCGTGCATGCCCGAGACCATGCCTGTGATGTGGAACATGGGCACCACAATCAACGACACCGCATCGGCAGTGCTGCTGCCCCAGTAACTGCTGGCCACCGCGTTGTGCATGATGCTGGCGTGCGTGTGCATGCAGCCTTTGGGCAGGCCCGTGGTGCCGCTGGTGTAGGGCAGCACAGCCAAATCTGCCGGGCCCGTGCGCAGTGCGGTAGGTACAGCGGTGCAGGTCACGGCTTGGGCCCAGGTGTGGTTGTGCGCTTGCACCCAAACGGGCGGCACAACCGGGGTGCCCAGCCAGGCGGCCCAAGCCTGTGGCACCTCTTGCGCAAAGCCCTCGCTGCTGGGGTCGAGCACGTCGCCCAAATGGGCAACGACCACATGCTGCAGCTGCTCGGCGGCGGGCAAACCGGCATCGGCTTGGGCCATAAAGCCCGCCAAATCGGCACTGACCACGGCCACTTTGGCCTGCGCATCACTGATGTAGTGAGACAGCTCATGTGCCCGGTTCATGGGGTTGACCGGCACTACCACGGCATTGGCCCGCAAAATGGCAAAGTGCGCCACCACCCATTGCGGGCTGTTTTGCATCATCAACAACACCCGCTCGCCGGCGACCACGCCCAGCGACTGCAAGTAAGCCGCCATGGCTTCGACTTGTTGGCCCAGCTCCCCGTAGGTCATCACATGGTTGAAAAACACAACAGCGGGCTTGTCGGGGTAGCGCATGGCACTCACGCGCAGGTTGTCTACCAAGCTGGTTTGCGGCGCATGCAGCGTGTACGACAGGTGCGGCGGCCAGAAGCGAAAGTGTGCTGGCGTGGGGGTGTGCGTCATATTGGGCTGTCTGTGTTTTGGGTCTGAGCACAGCTTAATAGCCAAGCCGAATACCAGGCAATACGTGGGAGCCAGTGCGCTGTCGCACCAGAGACCCTGGTGCGGGCAGTGGCTAAGAGCCCCCGCAAGTGAACACGCACATTGCAGGAGAGACCCCATCAAACGGCGCATGCGAATCGATATGCAAATTACGCATAGGTGGCTGGCGTAAACCCGGAGTGGCGACGCAAACGGGTACCGCTATAGTTACAAGGCTTCACTTGCAGGCGTTGTACGTAACGTTTCGCAATGAGTACTAATTTCAATAACCATCTCCTAACGAGGAATTTATGCAAACATCCAAATTAATTTTGGGCGGCGCTGTCATCGCAATGTTGGCTGCGTGTGGACAAAAAGAGGAAGCGGCAGCTCCAGCGGCAGCGGCTCCAGCCCCGGTAGCAGCGGCTCCGGCCAAGACTTCCACAATGGATGCGATCAAAGCGCGCGACTCTATCGCCTGCGGCGTGAACACCGGTCTGGCTGGCTTCTCTGCCGCCGACTCTAAGGGCGAGTGGTCTGGCTTGGACGTTGA
>JANREF010000243.1 GCA_030726195.1 Burkholderiaceae bacterium
TCAGCGGGCGCAGCTGCCACGTCCACGTCACAAGCCCCCAACGTACCCAACAGCGACTCAGACGATTGGCCACACGCCTGCCAGCGCGCCCTACAGGGCGACTGGAGCGTGGCGCTGTGGAGCCGCAAGGTGGGCCTTGCGCAGGTGTTGCGCGACGGTGACCGACTTGAGCTGTGCAGGCCGCTGCTGGTCGACCCCATGGTGGCCAGACGCGAGCGCTTCAGCTCGCAGGGCGCACGCAGCGCAGGTTTGTTTTCAAAGCGCAGGGCGGGTGCCAAAGCAGGGTACTGAGGCGGCGTGCTGAGGCTGCGTACTGACGCAAGTTGGTGAAACACGGTGTTGGTACAGACTGTTGATGCAGCTTGTTGATGCGGCTTTTCGACGCAGCTGGCTCGAGTGGGTTTGGAATCAGACTTTGAATCTGACTTGTAATCCGGTTCGAAATCAGGTGGGGAGGCGCGCTGCTCAACCAAGCCTCGTAGACAAACGCGCGGGCATGGGTGGTTACCCCGTGCACACCTGCAAGCTGTATACAGGCGCTGTAGACGCGAACGTTAGAATTGCGTTCTTTGGAGCTTTTACATGCGGCTGCTCGGTCAAGCGCTCACTTTCGACGATGTGTTGTTGGTGCCAGCGTTCTCGCAGGTCCTGCCCAAGGACACACAACTCTCCACCCAATTCACGCGTGATCTGCGCCTGAATTTACCCTTGGTCTCTGCGGCCATGGATACCGTCACCGAGGCCCGTTTGGCCATTGCCTTGGCGCAAGAGGGTGGCATTGGTATCGTCCACAAAAACCTCACCGCACAAGAGCAGGCCGCCCAGGTGGCCAAAGTCAAGCGCTACGAGAGCGGCGTCGTGCGCGACCCCGTGGTGATCACGCCCATGCACACCGTGCGCCAGGTCATGCAATTGTCCGAAGACTTGGGCGTATCCGGTTTTCCAGTGGTAGATGGCGGTCGCGTGGTGGGCATTGTGACCAGCCGCGACTTGCGCTTTGAAACCCGTTTCGACCAAACTGTGGCCGACATCATGACGCCGCGCGAGCAGCTCATCACCGTGCCAGAGGGCACCACGCCTGAGCAAGCCAAAGCCTTGCTGAACAAACACAAGCTGGAGCGCTTGCTGGTGGTCAATGCCAATTTTGAGCTGCGCGGCCTCATCACCGTTAAAGACATCACCAAACAACTCAATTTCCCCAATGCCGCGCGCGACGACGCGGGGCGCTTGTTGGTGGGCGCGGCGCTGGGCGTGGGCGCCGGTACAGAAGAGCGCGTTGAAGCCCTGTCTGCAGCCGGTGTAGACGCTGTGGTGGTAGATACCGCGCACGGCCACAGCCAAGGTGTGCTGGACCGCGTGCGTTGGGTTAAGCAAAACTACCCACACATCGAAGTCATTGGCGGCAACATTGCCACCGGTGCGGCGGCGCTGGCGCTGGTGCAGGCCGGTGCGGATGCCGTGAAAGTGGGCATTGGCCCTGGCAGCATTTGCACCACCCGCATCGTGGCGGGTGTGGGTGTGCCGCAAATCACGGCCATCGACAACGTGGCCACAGCCCTCAAGGGCACGGGTGTGCCGCTCATTGCAGACGGCGGCGTACGCTACAGCGGCGACGTGGCCAAAGCCATCGCAGCCGGTGCCAGCACCGTGATGATGGGCGGCATGTTTGCCGGCACTGAAGAGGCCCCGGGCGAGGTCATTTTGTACCAGGGCCGCTCGTACAAGAGCTACCGCGGTATGGGCAGCATTGGCGCCATGCAGCAAGGCAGCGCCGACCGCTACTTCCAAGAATCCAGCACGGGCAACCCCAACGCCGACAAATTGGTCCCCGAGGGCATCGAAGGCCAAGTGCCCTACAAAGGCTCTGTGGTGGCGATTCTGTACCAGCTTGCAGGTGGCGTGCGCGCCTCTATGGGCTACTGCGGCTGCTCAACTATTGAGCAAATGCAAGACACCGCTGAATTTGTGCAAATCACGGCAGCAGGCTCGCGCGAGAGCCACGTGCACGATGTGCAAATCACCAAAGAGGCACCCAACTACCGGGCGTCTTAAGTGGCGATGCGGTGGTGTGGGTCTGTAGTGGCTTCTGTAGTGGCGCCTGCAATGGTGCCTCGAAAGACGCCCCAAGTCGGCCTCAGACGTGGTGTCAAGCACCAGGTGGCCATTGGCGCGTGCGGCGCTCTGTTCAGGCTTTAAAATAATGCGTATTGGCAACAGCCGCCAATGCGCCTTGAATGAGTGTCTGTGTCGCACCGTAGAACCGTCGCACCAGTCCTTCACGTTTTTCGAGTTGTTCAAGTTGCACGAGTCGCACAAACCTTACCGATCGCCCCAGTTAACCCTCCTAAAGGCGGGCCTGTTGCACAACAGGCCCGTTTGCATGTATGTCACACGAAAAAATCCTCATTCTTGATTTCGGCTCACAAGTCACCCAGCTCATCGCGCGTCGCGTGCGTGAAGCGCACGTGTTTTGCGAGGTTCACCCCTGTGATGTGAGCAACGACTGGGTGCGCGCGTACGCCGCAGACGGCAAGCTCAAGGGCGTGATTTTGTCGGGCAGCCACGCCAGCGTGTACGAAGAGTCCACAGACCAAGCCCCACAGGCTGTGTTTGAGCTGGGCGTGCCCGTTTTGGGCATTTGCTACGGCATGCAAACCATGGCCCAACAGTTGGGCGGCAAAGTGGAGGGCGGTCACACACGTGAATTTGGCTACGCCGAAGTGCGAGCCCACGGCCACACCAAACTACTAGACGGTATTGCAGACCTCACCACCGCTGACGGCCACGGCATGCTCAAGGTGTGGATGAGCCACGGCGACAAGGTCACCGGCATGCCCGAGGGCTTCACCCTCATGGCGTCTACGCCCAGCTGCCCCATTGCAGGCATGGCTGACGAGTCGCGCGGCTACTATGGCGTGCAGTTCCACCCCGAAGTCACGCACACCGTGCAGGGCAAGGCCATGCTGGAGCGCTTTGTACTGGGCGTGTGTCAGGCCAAGCCCGACTGGATCATGGGCAACTACGTGGACGAGGCCATTGCCCGTATCCGCGAGCAAGTGGGCGACGAAGAAGTCATTCTGGGTTTGTCCGGCGGTGTCGACTCATCGGTTGCAGCCGCACTCATTCACCGCGCCATTGGCGACCAGCTCACCTGTGTGTTTGTAGACCACGGTTTGCTGCGCCTGAATGAGGGCGATATGGTGATGGACATGTTTGAGGGCAAGCTCAACGCGCGTGTCATTCGCGTCAACGCCTCCGATATGTTCTTGGGCAAGCTCGCAGGCGTGTCTGAGCCCGAAGCCAAGCGCAAAATCATCGGCGGCTTGTTTGTAGACGTATTCAAAGAGCAAGCGGCCATTCTCAAAGCTGGCGACGGTGGCCACAAAGGCGCGACGTTCTTGGCGCAAGGCACTATTTACCCCGACGTGATCGAGTCCGGCGGCGCCAACAGCAAGAAAGCCGTCACCATCAAGAGCCACCACAACGTGGGCGGCCTGCCAGAGCAGCTGGGCCTCAAGTTGCTAGAGCCGCTGCGCGAGCTGTTCAAAGACGAAGTGCGTGAACTGGGCGTAGCCTTGGGCTTGCCCCACGCCATGGTCTACCGCCACCCCTTCCCAGGCCCAGGCTTGGGCGTGCGTATTTTGGGTGAAGTGAAAAAAGAGTACGCCGACTTGCTGCGCCAAGCCGACGCCATCTTCATAGAAGAGCTGCGCAACCACACCGACGCCGAAACCGGTAAAAGCTGGTACGACCTCACCAGCCAGGCTTTCGCCGTGTTTTTGCCGGTCAAGAGCGTGGGCGTGATGGGCGATGGACGCACCTACGACTACGTGGTGGCACTGCGTGCCGTGCAAACCTCAGACTTCATGACCGCCGACTGGGCCGAGCTGCCCTACGCGCTGCTGAAAAAGGTATCGGGACGCATCATCAACGAAGTGCGCGGCATCAACCGCGTGACCTACGACGTGTCCAGCAAGCCGCCAGCTACGATTGAGTGGGAATAATCACCCACCGGCTTAAACACCCCGTCAAACGGCCCGCGTTATTGCGGGCTTTTTGTT
>JANREF010000244.1:0-1163 GCA_030726195.1 Burkholderiaceae bacterium
CCACTGCGCGTGGCTTTTTTGTTTGTGTCAACAAAGGACAACTGCCATGGTTTCTTCATCTGTTTTCGCGCGCCGCGCTGTGTTGGCGCTGTGCGCATCTATTGGTTCTTTGGCCGCTGTGCCGCTGGCAGCGCTTGCGGCTGACAAGCCCGAGTTGCGCGTGGTGGTGCACGACTCGTTCAGCATCCCTAAAGACCTCATCGCCGACTTCGAGCAACGCAGTGCCACGACGGTGCGCATTGTGAAGGCCGGCGACGCGGGTGCCATGCTCAACAAACTCATTCTCACGAAAGCTGCGCCTATTGGTGATGTGGTGTTTGGTATCGACAACGCCATGCTGGTGCGCGCACGCAGTGCGGGCTTGCTCGCGCCATTGCCCAGCGAGTTGTTGGCCCTGCCTTTGAGCGCCGATGTGCAAGCTGCCGATCCACAAGCCGCCAGCGCCACCGACTGGCTGCCCATAGACTACGGCTACGTCACCATCAATTACGACCGCGCTTGGTTTGAGACCAACAACATGGCTTTGCCCACAAGCTTGGACGATCTGGCCAAGCCCGAATACGCCAAGTTGTTGGTGGTGCAAAACCCAGCCACCAGCAGCCCTGGCTTTGCGTTTGTGGCCGCCACGGCGCAGGCCAAGGGGGAGAGCGTGTGGGCGTGGTGGGCGCAGTTGCGCGCAGGCGGCGTCAAAGTTGCCAGCAGCTGGAGTGACGCCTACTACAAAGACTTCACCAAAAACGGTGGCACGCGTCCCATGGTGGTGAGCTACCTCAGCAGTCCGGCTGCCGAAGTGTTTTACAGCGACAAGCCAGTGCAAACATCACCCACGGCCAACCTCAATTTAGCCGGTGGCGTGTACGTGCAAATTGAAGGTGCGGCCATTGTGGCGGGTGCCAAGCAGCCCAAAGCAGCGGCACAGTTCATTGCGATGTTGCGCAGTGCGCCCGTGCAAAGCGCCTTGCAAACCGAGATGTGGATGTGGCCTGTGCAACAAGGCGTGGCCAAAGCCGAGGTGATGCGCCACAGCGGTGCACAACCCAGTGCCGTGGCCATAGACCAGCGCGTGTTGTCTGAGCAGTCACGCAACTGGATTCGCCAGTTCACACAAACTGTGTTGCGTTAAGCCAGCGCGCTAGGCTTGCAGTTCATACTGCCCCAAGACG
>JANREF010000244.1:1263-3990 GCA_030726195.1 Burkholderiaceae bacterium
ACTGTGTTGCGTTAAGCCAGCGCGCTAGGCTTGCAGTTCATACTGCCCCAAGACGTCCGACTACACGCCACACAGTTTCCTCATGCCCCATACGCCTACCAGCGCTGTACCCAGCCCGCATGCCGCGTGGTGGCCCACGCTGCGTTCGCCGCTGTGGCTGGGCGTGTGGCCGGCGGTCTTCATTGCAGCCATGGCGGTGCTGCCCATGCTCAAGCTGATGTGGTTTGGCGTGCACAACACCGCTGGCTACGACGGCAATGTGCAGGGCAGCTTTTGGCTGGGGTGGCTGGGCGTGTGGGGCGACGACTATTTGCGCGCGCGCATGGTGTGGTCCATCACGCAAGCCGTTGTCTCCACCGTGTTGGCGTGTCTGTTGGGCGTGCCTGTGGCCTATGTGCTGGCGCGGCGCAATTTTGCGGGGCGCACCATGCTGCTGCGCTTGCTCATGCTGCCGTTTGTGGTGCCCACCTTGGTGGCGGCCATGGGTGTGTTGGCATGGTGGGGGCCACACGGTGTGGTGGGGCGCTATTGGTACGCCCCGGGCAGTGATGCCGACTCGCCGTGGCTGCTGATTGCAGGCAATTTGTTTTTCAATTTGTGCGTCATGGTGCGTGCCGCCACCTATGGTTTTGCCGCCCAAAGTGCCACGCGCTTGGCCGTTGCGCGCAGCTTGGGAGCCACGCCGTGGCGCGCGTTTTGGCGCATAGAGCTGCCCAATGCGGCGCCACATATTTACAGCGCGGCTTGTTTGGTGTTGTTGTATTGCCTAGGTGGTTTTGGCTTGGCCTTGCTATTGGGCGGGCAAGCGTATGCCACGGCCGAGGTGGTGATTTACACCTTGGTTGCGCACGAACTGGAGTTGGTGCTGGCCAGTCAATTGGCCCTGTGGATGCTGGCCATGACGGGTGTGCTGGTGGCCGTGTACGCCAAGCTTCACATGCGCGCGAGCCAACCACGGCTGGCGCTGTTGGTGGCCAGGCGCAACACGCGTTGGCACAGTGCCGCTGATGTGGCCATGCTGGTCTGGGTGTGGGGCGTGTGCGTGCTGGTGGGCTTTGCGCCGCTGCTGGCCATTGTGTTGAAGGCCGCGGTGGCACCCGCGCAGGCCTGGGCGGTGCTGTGGCAGGCGGACACCTGGCAAGCGGTGACCAATACCTTGCGCTTCAGCGCAGCAGCCTTGGTGGTGGCGACTGTGTTGGGCGTGTTGCATGCCGCTTGTGGCGCGAGGCTGTGGTGGTGGCGCATGTGGGGCATGCTGCCGCTCATGATTTCGCCCATCATGGTGGCGTTTGGTTTGCTCTTGCTGGTGCCGCAGTGGTTGGATCAGTGGGGCTTGTTGGTGGCCGCTTACGCCTTGCTCGCCATTCCATTGGTGAGTCAGCCAGTGGCCAGTGCCTTGGCTGGGCTGCCCACATCTTGGGTGCAGGCTGCGCGTAGTTTGGGTGCCACGCCCGCACGCGCGTGGTGGCGCGTGACGTGGCCGCTGGTGCTGCCTGCGGTGCGCCGCGGCATGGCCTTTGCCATGGCCAGTATGTTGGGTGAGTTCGCGGTGAGCCTGTTTTTAAACCGCCCCGAATGGACCACGCTCACCACCTTTATTTACCAACACCTAGGCCGCCCGGGTAGCTTGCAGCTGGACCGCGCGTGGGTCTTGTCGGCTTTGCTGCTGGGCCTAACCGCCGCCGTATTCGTGCTCATTGAGCCGCCCCAATCGTCTAGGGCCAACGAGCCTTCAGGAGCCGACCGTGCTTGAACTGCGCAACCTACACAAACGCTACCAAGACGCCCAGGGCCAATGGTGGGATATTGCTGCCAACCTCAACTGGCAGTGGCCCGCGCAGCACCGCACAGTGGCTTTGCTGGGCCCATCCGGCACGGGTAAAACCACACTGCTGCGCATGATTGCGGGACTTGAGCCGGTAGACGGCGGGCAGGTGTTGTGGAGTGGCAGCGCGATGACGCACATGCCGCCAGAGCAGCGTCGCTTTGCCTTGATGTTTCAAGATTTCGCCTTGTTTCCACACCTCAGTGTGCAAGACAACGTGGCCTTTGGCCTGCGCGAGCAAGGCATGCGCGTGGGCGCATCGCGCGCCGCCGCCGCTGAACTGCTGGCCTCGTTTGGCCTTGGCAACAAAGCCACGCAGGCCACCACCGCCTTGTCGGGCGGCGAACAGCAGCGTGTGGCCTTGGCCAGGGCGCTCATTGTGAAACCCCGGTTGCTGTTGTTAGACGAGCCCTTCTCCGCGCTGGATGCAGACCTGCGCGTGCGCATGCGCGACGAGTTCAACGAGCGCGTCTCAAGCGCAGGCACACAGGTACTGCTGGTCACACACGACGAATCCGAAGCGAAAGCCATGGCAGGGGCCGCATGGCGCTTGCTGGATGGTGGCTTGGTACAACTGTGGTGAAGCGCTTATAGAGCGCTGTCACGTCAGGCAGGAGCGATTGTCGTTAGGCCTGTCAAGCTAGGCAGGTGCAAATGCCGATAGGGCTTTCATACGAGGCAGGAGCGAGTGTCGTGATGGCTGTTACACCAGACTGGAGCAAACGTCTTCGCGGTTGTCACACCAGACTTGATCTGGTGTCTGTGTGCGTTGCAAATGTCGCGTTCGCCGCAGACCCTCGGGTCAAGCCCGAGGGTGACAGTCGTTGGGGGTATGTTGCCGCCCCTGTCCTTTGCTGGGCGCTTACTCCGGCTGTCACACCAGACTTGATCTGGTGTCTGTG
>JANREF010000245.1:0-3215 GCA_030726195.1 Burkholderiaceae bacterium
GCACACACTAGCCCACACCACCTCAGGACTGCCCATGTACGAACTCGGCGTTTGCTACCGCTCCATCACCCGCGCCCCCAAGGCTGCGGCCGACCAACTCGCTCAATACGGCTGCGCCACTGTGCACGAAGCGCAGGGCCGCGTCGGCCTCATGCAGCCTTACATGCGCCCCATTTACCCAGGCGCACAAGTCAGCGGCACCGTGGTGACCGTGTTGCTGCAGCCCGGCGACAACTGGATGCTGCACGTGGCAGCCGAGCAAATACAGCCCGGCGATATCGTGGTGGCTGCCGTTACCGCACCGTGCACCGACGGCTTTTTTGGCGACTTGCTGGCCACTTCGTTCAAAGCACGCGGCGCACGCGCGCTCATCATTGACGCAGGCGTGCGCGACGTCAAAACCCTGCAAGACATGGACTTCCCCGTGTGGAGCAAGTGCATCTCCAGCAAAGGCACCATCAAGGCCACCTTGGGCTCGGTCAACATTCCCGTGGTGTGCGCAGGCATGCTGGTCACCCCTGGCGATGTGGTGGTGGCCGACGACGACGGCATTGTGTGCGTACCCAAAGCCGCCGCCGAGCAAGTGGCCCAAGCCGCAGCCAAGCGCGAGAGCTTCGAAGGCGAGAAACGCGCCAAATTTGAAGCTGGCGTGCTGGGCCTAGACATGTACAACATGCGCGAGCCACTGGCCAAAGCCGGCTTGCGCTACATCGATTAAGGACGCCCGCGGCATGACCTCCACACAGCAACCCGACAACTTGGGTCATCCTGATCACCCGGCCCCAACGCCAAAGCCCACCACCGGGGACTTCACCAAAACACCGGGCTGGATGGACTGGTTTGACGGCCCCGCCAAGCCGCGCTTCCAAGTGCCCGCAGGCGCGGTCGATGCCCACTGTCACGTGTTTGGCCCCGGCGCCGAGTTTCCCTACGCCCCCGAGCGCAAATACACCCCCTGTGACGCCAGTAAAGACCAGCTCTTTGCCCTGCGCGACCAGTTGGGCTTTGCCCGCAACGTGATCGTGCAAGCCACCTGCCACGGCGCAGACAACGCAGCCATGGTCGACGCCCTCACGCACAGTGGTGGCATGGCGCGCGGCGTGGCCACCGTCAAGCGCAGCGTGAGCGACGCCGAGCTGCAAGCCATGCACAAGGCAGGCGTGCGCGGTGTGCGCTTCAACTTTGTCAAACGCTTGGTCGACTTCACCCCCAAAGACGAGCTGCTGGACATTGCCAACCGCATCAAGCCCTTGGGCTGGCACGTGGTCATTTACTTTGAAGCCGTAGACCTGCCCGAGCTGTGGGACTTTTTCACCGCCTTGCCCACCACCGTCGTCGTCGACCACATGGGCCGCCCCGACGTGAGCAAGCCCGTAGACGGTCCTGAATTTGAGCTGTTTGTGAAATTCATGACCGAGCACCCCAACGTGTGGAGCAAAGTGTCTTGCCCCGAGCGCTTGTCGCTCACAGGCCCCAAAGCCATTGGCGGTGCGCCACAACTAGAGCTGGGAGCCTACAAAGACGTGGTGCCCTTTGCCAAGCGCATTGTCGAGACCTTCCCAGACCGCGTGCTGTGGGGCACCGACTGGCCCCACCCCAACCTCAAAGACCACATGCCCGATGACGGCCTATTGGTAGACTTTATTCCCCAGATCGCCACCACCGCACAACTGCAACACCAGCTGCTGGTCGACAACCCCATGCGCCTGTACTGGCCAGAAGAATGCCCAACCCAGGAGTGACCCGCAATGGCCCTAGACAAACCCTATGCAGACGTGCCCGGCACCATCATTTTTGATGCCGAACAAAGCCGCAAAGGCTACTGGCTCAACCAGTTTTGCATGAGCCTCATGAAGGCCGAAAACCGCGCCCGCTTCAAAGCCGACGAGCGCGCCTACCTGAACGAATGGGACATGACCGAAGAGCAGCGCCAAGCCGTGCTCGCGCGCGACCTCAACTGGTGCATGCGCACGGGCGGCAACATCTACTTTTTAGCCAAAATTGGGGCCACCGACGGCCTGAGCTTCCAGCAAATGGCCGGCTCCATGACCGGCATGACCGAAGCCGAATACCGCGCCATGATGGTGAGTGGCGGGCGCAGCGTCGAGGGCAACCGCTACGTAGGCGAAAACGGCGACGCCCAAGCCCACAACCAGCCACAAGGCCAGCACCACCCCAGCCCAGCCTGTAGGTCCGCCGCACCTGACACATCCAGCACACCCAGCACCAACCACAAGGCCGACTGACCCATGGCACGCATCACCGCATCGGTTTACACCTCGCACGTCCCCGCCATTGGCGCGGCCCTAGACATGGGCAAAACCCATGAAGACTACTGGCAGCCCCTGTTTGCAGGCTACGACTTCTCCAAACAATGGATGAAAGACAACAAGCCAGACGTCATCTTCTTGGTCTACAACGACCACGCCACCGCCTTCAGCCTGGACATGATTCCCACCTTCGCCATTGGCACCGCTGCGCAATACCAGCCTGCCGACGAGGGCTGGGGCCCGCGCCCCGTGCCCGTGGTGCAAGGCCACCCCGTCCTGGCCGCCCACATTGCCCACAGCGTCATACAGCAAGACTTTGACCTCACCATCGTCAACAACATGGCCGTAGACCACGGCCTCACCGTACCGCTGTCGCTCATGTGCGGCGAGCTGGACCCCGTCACTGACGCCTGGCCCTGCCCCGTCATCCCATTTGCCGTCAACGTGGTGCAGTACCCCGTGCCCAGCGGCGCGCGCTGTTTTGCCCTGGGTCAAGCCATACGCAAAGCCGTCGAAAGCTTTGACGACGACATCAACGTCCACATCTGGGGCACGGGCGGCATGAGTCACCAACTCCAAGGCGCACGCGCCGGCCTCATCAACCGCGAATGGGACAACCACTGGCTAGACCAACTCATACAAGACCCCGTCGCCTGCGCACAAACCCCACACATAGACTACGTGCGCGAAGCGGGCAGCGAAGGCATAGAACTGGTCATGTGGCTCATCGCCCGGGGCGCCATGAGCGACATCGAAAGCGGCCAAGCCACAGGCCCAGCCCCCACACTGCGCCACCGCTTCTACCATGTGCCCGCCAGCAACACAGCTGTAGGACACGCCATTTTGGAGGCGGGTTAAAACTGGCGCGAGCAAGGTCTTCTGCACGGCGCGCGCTTGGTGGGGCTTGGCCCTGCGCAATGTGCTCAAAAATAAGTAAGCCGCACC
>JANREF010000245.1:3225-3975 GCA_030726195.1 Burkholderiaceae bacterium
GTATCGTGCTGCACAAAACCATCAGCCTCGCCGCCCTCTTCCTTGTAGGCTTGGCCTTGCGCAACCTGTTCAAACTCAAATAACTTTCACACCCACCCCCTCTTCACAAGGACAACCATGACCATCAAAGTCGCACTCGCAGGCGCTGGCGCCTTCGGCATCAAACACCTGGACGGTATCAAGAACATAGACGGCGTTGAAGTCGTCTCGCTCATTGGCCGCGACTTGGCCAAAACCCAAGAGGTGGCCAACGCGTACGGCATTGCCCACGTCACCACCGACTTGAACGCCTCACTGGCCATTCAAGACATCGATGCAGTGATTTTGTGCACGCCCACCCAAATGCATGCCAGCCAAGCCTTGGCCTGTTTGGACGCGGGCAAGCACGTGCAAGTGGAAATTCCGCTGTGCGATCTATTGGCCGAAGGCCAGGCTGTGGTGGCCAAGCAGCAGGCCACCGGGCTGGTGGCCATGTGTGGACACACCCGCCGCTTCAACCCCAGCCACCAATACGTGCACCAGCAAGTCACGGGGGGTGGCTTCAACATCCAACAAATGGATGTGCAAACCTACTTCTTCCGCCGCACCAACATGAACGCGCTGGGCCAGCCGCGCAGCTGGACGGACCACTTGCTGTGGCACCACGCCGCGCACACGGTGGACTTGTTTGCCTACCAAGCGGGCAGCCCCGTGGTGCAAGCCAACGCCATTCAAGGCCCCATTCACCCCACGCTGGGGATTGCCATGGAC
>JANREF010000246.1 GCA_030726195.1 Burkholderiaceae bacterium
GTGGTGGGCATTTTGTTGGTGGTCGAGCTGTTATCGTTGGTGGGTAATTACTATTAAAGTGTGCGCTACGCTTGCACCGTGGGTCGCATGCTTAGACGTTGTTGCAAGCTGGATTTCTTTATTGACGTATGACACCACACACCACTCCTACCGCTGATGCAGCCCAAGCCTCAAGCCAACCCACGCCATGGTTGCGGCTCAAGGCATTTGTGCTGCTGCTGGCATTGGCTGCTTTGCTTGTGGGCACCACGGCCTATATCTTGTATGCGCGCGGCGTGTTTGAACAAACGCAGCGCTTGGTGCTGTTCACGGACGACGCTGAGGGCGTGTCTGTGGGCATGAACATGACGTTTGCTGGTTTTCCGCTGGGGCGCGTGACGCGCATCAGCTTGGGTGACGACGGCAACGCCCAACTCGATGTCGACGTACCAGTGGCCAATGTCAAGTGGCTGCGCAACTCCAGTGTCTTTACTTTAGAGCGCGGCTTGGTTGGCGGCAGCAAAATCAAAGCATTCACTGGCGTGCTCGACGACGACCCCTTGCCCAACAACGCGCAACGCACCTTGCTGCGCGGCGATGCCACTGCACAGCTGCCGTTCATTGCCTCGGCGGCGCAAAGCCTGATTGAAGAGCTGCGCACTTTGGTGGCCAAAACCAACGGCGACAGCGGCGCTCTGGGTGTGATGATGGGCAACGATGCCGATCGCGCGCACGTCATTCAGTTGCTGACGCAAACACACAGCTTGTTGGGCCATGTGGATGGCGTGGTGCGCCGCGCCGACACCCAAGTATTTGGGCGAAATGGCTTGGTGCCCACAGGCACCCAAACCCTTGAGCAAGCCAACAAAGCCTTGGTGCAAGCCACGCAGATGCTGGTGGATGTGCGTGCCAGCTTGCAGCGCGTGGATGCGGTGCTGCAAGACGCACAAGCCATCAGTTCGCAGGCCAAAGAGGCCAGCGTGGATTTGGTGACGCTGCGCAGCGAAGTAGAGCTGAGCTTGCGTCAAGTTAACAGTCTGATGGGCAGTTTGCAAACCACTTGGCCGCTGGGTAGCGCGCCCAAGCCCATGGCACTGCCTTGATGCACATGTTTAAATACTGCGAGACCCATCCAATGACGCCTACACCGCTCATGCCACCCGTGCCACCTATGTCATTTATGTCATTTATGTCGCTTTTGTCGTTGATGTTGCCCACACCGTTTCGCCGCTCACTCACTCGTTGTCTTACATGGGGCGTGCACGCTTGGCGCGCGGCGCGCCTGCGTTCGCCGTTGCTGGTTGCCAGCGCTGCGGCTGTGTTGCTGGTGGGTTGTGCGCAAACGCCCGCGCCACAGTGGCAGGGCACGGCAGCGCAGTCGTGGCAGCGTGGCGTGCAAGCGTATTTGGTGGGCATGGGCCAAGTGGCCAGAGCCGAGTTTGAGCGCGCCCGTTCGGCCTTGGGCAGCACGGCCAACCTAGAGGCCGTGGCCAATTTAGAGCTGCTGCAGTGCGCCGCACGCACCGCCAGTTTGGAGGCCGGCAAGTGCAGCCCATCCATTGATGCAAGCTACATGAGCGCGGCCCAACTGGCCTACGTGAATTACCTCAATGGCGCATTGCCCAGTGCCGCAGAGCAAGGCTTGTTGCCAGCTGCGCAGCAGCGTTTGGTCAATACCCTCAAGACCGGCGGTAATGTAGACGCCGTGGTGCGCGAGGTGCAAGCCTCTAACGAGCAGCCTTTGAGCGCCTTGTTGATGTGCGCCATAGCGCTGGACCACAAGGCGGCCAATTTGAGTGTGGTGAGGCAGGCGGTGGATCTGGCCTCTCAGCAAGGCTGGCGCAGGCCGCTGCTGTCGTGGCTGACCGTGCAGCAGAACATGGCCGCAGCACAAGGCAATACGGCGTTGGCACAAAGCAGCCAACAACGCATTGATGTGTTGCTCAGCACGGCCGACTTGCGCTGAGGCGCGCCTTACCAGTGTGGCCGTGCTGCATGCAGCGGTTGATGCGGTAGGCTCTAGCTGTTACGTGGTGGGCACGGCCAAGCCGCCCAGCACGCTCAGCGCAAACGGCAAGCTGAACATGGCCAACACGGTCGACAAAGTGACCAAGCTCGCCACATAAGGGCCGTTAAAGCCCATGCGCGCGGCCAACACATAGCAGCTGGACGCTGTGGGCATGGCCGAAAAAATAAGCAGCACAGACGCCTGTGTGGCATCGAGGCCCCACAGCCGCGCCAGCAACCAAGCGGCCACGGGTAGGCCCACGTGTTTGATGCCCAACATGGCAACGGCCAATACCTTGGCACGAGGCAGCGCGGACAGCTGCATGCCTGCGCCCGCTGCCATCAAGCCCAATACCAAGCCCGTTTGGCCCAGCCTAGAAAATGTGGGAGCCAGCCAGTCGGGCATGCGAAAGCCTGAGAAATTCGCCAACAACGCCACGACCGTGGCCCAAATCAGCGGGTTTTCTACCAGCTCGCGACCCAAGCCTTTTTTACCGTGTCTGGCCATGGGCCACACCGCGCCAATGTTGTACAAGGGCACGCAAATGCCAATGAGCACCGCCACCAGCAACAGGCCTTGGTCGCCCACTACTTTTTGGGTGATGGCCAGGGCAATAAAGGAGTTGAAGCGAAACGCCACCTGCGCGCTCGCGGCGTGATCGCGCGCATCAAAATAGCGTTTGGCAACAGGCCAGTGCGCCACCGAATAGGCCAGTGCCATGCCCAACAAGGCCAAGCACAGGCCCGCCAAAATAAACTGCGACGCACTGGCCACGTCCAGCGGGTAGCGGGTGATGCTTTGAAACAGCAGTACCGGAAACAAAAAGAAGTACACCAAGGCGTTGACTTGTGCCCACACCGTGCTGTCCAGCTTGGTGAAGCGACAGATGAGATAGCCGCAGGCAATCAGTGCGAAATCGGGGATGAGGAGTTGGGCGTAGTACACGGCGCTGAGCATAGCTTGTTTTTTTGCTATGGTTACGCCCATGCGTGACCTCCAGCCCGTGCTCCCCAACGGCCCCATTGCCCCTACCGCACCCAGCGCACCCAGCGCACCAAGCGTACCTGTTGCGGGCGTTGCGCATATTGACGCCTTCATCGATGCCATGTGGCTGGAGCACGGCCTGGCCAAAAACACCTTGGCCAGCTACCGCAGCGACTTGGCCGCGCTGGCGGCTTGGCTGCACACCCAGACCGTGGCCCTGCTGCAAGCCCAAGGCCACCACTTGAGCGCCTACATATCGGTACGCCACGAGGGTAGCAAGCCCAGCACACTGAACCGCCGCATGAGCGTGTACAAGCGATTTTTTCGGTGGGCGCTGCGCGAGCAGCTCACGCAGGCCGATCCCACGCTGCAGCTGCAAGCGGCCAAGCAAGCCGCGCGCTTGCCCAAAACCCTCACCGAGGCGCAGGTAGACGACTTGCTCAATGCGCCCAACATCGACACGGCGCTGGGCCTGCGCGACAGGGCCATGTTGGAGCTCATGTACGCCAGCGGCCTGCGTGTGAGCGAATTGGTTGAGCTCAAGGTCTACCAAGTGAGCAGCTCAGAACAAGTGCTCAAGGTTCTGGGCAAAGGCAGCAAAGAACGCTTGGTACCGTTTGGCATGGCGGCCAACCACTGGCTGGGGCAGTACCTGAGCCACGCGCGTTCCGAGATACTGGCAGGGCAACGCACTGAAGACCTGTTTGTTACCCGCCGTGGCGCTGGTATGAGCCGTGTGATGTTTTGGAACCTTGTAAAGAAATACGCTGCATTGGCCACTATTCACAGCGCGCTGTCCCCCCACACCCTGCGCCACGCCTTTGCCACCCACTTGCTCAACCACGGTGCTGACCTGCGCGCCGTGCAACTGCTGCTGGGCCACGCCGACATCTCCACCACCACCATTTACACCCACGTCGCACGCGAACGCCTGCGCCAACTCCACGCCACCCACCACCCCCGCGGCGGCGCATAAGCCAGCA
>JANREF010000247.1 GCA_030726195.1 Burkholderiaceae bacterium
ACGCGCCCAGTTGATAGAGTTGACCGTGCCAATCTTCATGCTGGTTTTGAAGGCCAGGTCGTTGGAGACGGCTTTGACAATGTCTTGGCAATCATCAAACACACCGTCTATGGTGATGTTGTGAATGTTCTCATCGAGCAAGCTGAACATTTGCGCTTGCTGGAATGGGCTCATGCGCCCATGTGGACTGGTCATGAACACGCGCACACCGCGCTTGCCACGCATGGCGTATTCAGCGGCGCTGCCGGTGTCGCCGGAGGTTGCACCAAAGATGTTGAGCTCTTCCCCGCGGCGGGCCAACTCGTACTCGAACAAGTTACCCAACAGTTGCATGGCCATGTCTTTAAAGGCCAATGTGGGGCCGTTGGACAAGCCCTCTAAAAAGAAGCCTTCCTTGAGCTGGGTCAGTGGCGTGATGGCTTGCGTGCCGAACACCTCTTGGGTGTAAGTCTTGGCGCACAAGGCCTTGAGATCAGCTGCAGGAATGTCGTCTATGTACAGCGACAAAATTTCAAACGCGAGCTCGTGGTAGGCCAAGCCGCGCCACGCATCGAGTGTGGCCGCATCAACCTTGGGGTAGTGCGTGGGCAAGTACAAACCGCCATCGGGCGCAAGTCCGGCCAACAAAATGTCACAAAAACGCTTGGGCGACTGGTCGCCGCGTGTGGAAATGTATTGCATCACGCCAACTCCTCTTTGCGCAAACGAACCACAGGGGCCAGCACAGTGGGCAGGGCTTGTATGTGGGCCAAGGCCTCATCCAAAGTGCCCTCTCTCACTTCGTGTGTGAGCATGACCAAATCGGTTTGGTTGCCCTCTTGGCCGCTCACGTCGTGTGCCTCACGCTGCAGCATGGCGTCAATGCTGATACCGGACTTGGCCAATACGCCAGTCAGGTTGGCCAACACACCAGCTTCGTCGGACACGCGCAAGCGCAAGTAGTAGGCGCTCACCACGTCGCTGATGGGCAACACAGGCGTGGGCACCATGGCGTCTGGCTGGAACGCCAGCGCCGGCACGCGCTCCAGTGCGGAACTATTACCCACACGGGCCACATCGACCAAGTCGGCAATGACGGCGCTGGCTGTGGGCTCACCGCCGGCGCCCTTGCCGTAATACAACGTTGTGCCAACGGCGTCGCCTTGCACCACAACGGCATTCATAGCGCCCTCGACGTTGGCCAACAAACGCTCGGACGGCACCAAACAAGGGTGCACACGCAGCTCAATACCGGTGGGTACGCGCTTGGTGATACCGAGGAGTTTGATGCGGTAGCCCAGCTGCTCGGCGTACCTGATGTCTTGTGCGTCAAGTTGCGTGATACCTTCGATGTGGGCTTTGTCAAACTGCACCGGTACACCAAAGGCAATCGCGCTCATGAGTGCGAGCTTGTGTGCGGCGTCTACGCCTTCAATGTCAAAGGTGGGGTCGGCCTCCGCATAGCCCAAGCTTTGCGCGGTTTTTAAAACAGTGGCGAAGTCCAATCCCTTGGAGCGCATTTCACTGAGGATGAAGTTGGTCGTGCCATTGATGATGCCGGCCAGCCACTGGATGCGGTTGGCGGTTAACCCCTCGCGCAAGGCCTTGATGATGGGAATGCCCCCCGCTACGGCCGCCTCAAACGCCACCACCACGCCGGCCTTGTGCGCAGCATCAAAGATTTCAGTACCGTGCTCTGCCAACAAGGCCTTGTTGGCGGTGACCACATGTTTGCCGTTGGCAATGGCTTGCAACACCAAGTCACGCGCCACGGTGGTGCCGCCAATCAGCTCGACCACCACATCAACGCTGGGGTCGCGAACGATATCGGCGGGGTCAGCCACCACGCGCACACCAGCGTCAGCCAAGGGTTTGGCCGCAGCCAAGTTGCGCCGGCTGGCCATGACCACTTCAATCGAGCGCCCCGCGCGGCGCGATATTTCGTCTTGGTTGCGCGTGAGCACATCAAACACCGATTGGCCCACATTGCCAATGCCCAACAGGCCCAAACGAAGTGGGGAACGAGACGAAGCTTCTGAGGATGAATGCATAAATAGGTGCTAGAAATGAATGGCTGTGATGGCTGTTGCAGCCGTTGTGTAATCAGTAACGAAGTGATCGCACGTTCAATATTTCAGTATTCGAATACCGTAAATATCAAACGTGCGTTGGCGTGTGCCGAATGGTGGCCAAGTAGCGAGCGATGCGGTTGATGGCATCGCGCAAGTCTTCTTCGTGCGGCAAGAACACCACGCGGAAGTGGTCGGGCGTGGGGTAGTTGAAGCCTGTGCCCTGCACCACCAACACTTTTTCTTGGGCCAGTAAATCGTAGGCAAACTGCTGGTCGTCGGCGATGCGGTAGACCTGCGGGTCCAGCTTAACAAACATGTACAGCGCCGCCTTGGGCTTGACCACGCTCACGCCTGGAATCGCGCTAAGCAGCTCGTAAGCCAAGTCACGCTGGCGGCACAAGCGCCCTGTTGGCGCGATCAAGTCGTTGATGCTTTGGTAGCCGCCCAAGGCGGTTTGAATGGCCAATTGCCCTGGTGTGTTGGCACACAAGCGCATGGAAGCCAGCATATTCAGGCCTTCGATGTAGTCGGTCGCGCTGCGCTTGTCGCCAGACACCACCATCCAGCCAGCGCGGTAACCGCACGAGCGGTAGTTTTTGGACAAGCCGTTGAAGGTTACAAACAGCAAGTCATCGGCCAGCGATGCAATCGACGTGTGGGTGTTGCCATCAAACAGCGTTTTGTCGTAAATCTCGTCGGCAAAAATAATCAGGCCGTGTTTGCGGGCCAACTCGATCACACCCAGCAAGGTCTCGTTGCTGTAGAGCGCACCGGTGGGGTTGTTGGGGTTGATCACCACAATGCCACGTGTTTTGTCGGTGATTTTGCTGGCCATGTCGGCCAAGTCGGGCGCCCACTCGGCGGCCTCATCACACATGTAGTGCACAGGTGTGCCCCCCGACAACGACACAGACGCCGTCCACAAGGGGTAGTCGGGCGCAGGCACCAAAATTTCGTCGCCCGCATTGAGCAAGGCGTTCATGCTCATGGTGATGAGCTCACTGGCACCGTTGCCCAGGTACACGTCGTCCACGTGCACATTGGCAATGCCTTTTTCTTGGGTGTAGTGCACCACCGACTTGCGTGGTGCAAACAAGCCTTTGCTGTCGGTGTAGCCCGCAGACTGCGGCAAGTTGCGAATCATGTCTTGCACAATTTCGTCTGGCGGCTCTAGGCCAAATACGGCCAAGTTGCCAATATTGAGCTTGATGATTTTTTGGCCGTCCTCCTCCATCGCGCGCGCTTTGTCCAGCACTGGGCCCCGAATGTCATAACAAACGTTGGCGAGTTTTGCAGACTTTTGAATGGACTTAATAGACACGATGGACACCCAATGCAACGAACAAAGCCCCCGCCCTTGGCATCAACTGGTGAGGCCCAATGGTCTTTGAGCCGCACGGCATACGCCACACAAGGGGGAAACCTATAATTTCACCATACTTTGCGGGCCTTTTCGCCCCAACGCCGCACTGGCCCACCCCTTTTTGCCCAAGCTCATGAAATTAGAACCCGATCACCCCAGTTTGCAGTCGATTCAGGCCGCCCAAACCGATTGGGTGCAAGTCGGCGGCGAGCACATCCGCCACAGCGTGGTGCTGGGCTCACGCGGCGAGCGCCAGCCGTGGCCTTGCGACTCGACAGAGGCGCTCACACCAGCGCACTTCGAGCAAATTTGCGCGCTCAAACCTGAACTGGTGATTTTTGGCAGTGGCGTCAAACAGCGCTTTGTACACCCCAGGCTCTACCAGTCACTGATCGCCGCAGGCATTGGCATTGAAACCATGGACACCCTGGCCGCCTGCCGCACCTACAACGTCCTGGCCAGCGAAGACCGCCATGTGGTGGCAGCACTCATCATCACGCCCGATGCTGCGCAGCA
>JANREF010000248.1 GCA_030726195.1 Burkholderiaceae bacterium
GTCCATGCCCACAATGACTGGGTCCATGAGTTTGGCGCGCGCATGCTTCATGGCGAACTCCAACACAATCGCCAGCAACACACCAGAGGCCAAAATGATGAGGGTGTAGCTGCCGCGCGTTGGAATGACGCGGTCGTACACCTGCATAGAGAACAGCGATGTAACCAAGGCCAGTAGGCCAATGAATAGTGAAGCGATGCAGGCCTCCACGATGTCACGCCGGTACATACGCAAGACGTTGTACACGTTACTCACGAAGCTGTCGCCACCCTCTACCTTGCCGAACAACGCCTGCCAACCCATGCCTATGGATTTGGTGCCGGTTTGCAGCGCTGCACACACCCCTTCTAAATGCTCGGTGGCAATCACATGGTCACCGCTTCGGCTTTGCGCGCGCCACGTCCCTTGAGGCATTTGCTCTGTGACCATCACCCAACCCATGTCCGCTACAAAGGCCACGCAGGGTAGCAGCACGGGGTCTGGGGCTTTGAGCCACTGTGGCGGGTGCATGCCCACGCCTTGACACAGTTGCGCGAGCAGCTGAGGCGGCTGCGCTTGCGCGTTGAGCGACTGCAAGGCCGCTTTGAGCCTTAAGCCATCGAGTCGGTTGCTTTGTGCCTGGGCAAGACGCTTGATCACCCAGGCCAAGTCTTGCTTACTGGGCTCCATGAACGACTCGCGCATCTAACAAGCCATCGACGGCGCCCATGCGGATTTGTAAGCGGTGCATGGCACCTTGAAGCGCCGCTTGCGTGTCGCTCAAGCTGAACTTGTTTTGGGCGACTTCGCGCGCTGCGTTGAGCAGGTCTTGCCACGTTTTACGGCCCGCTTGGAACTGGCGCTCGTAGGACACCAACACCATTTGCGCACCCTTCAGGGAGCGGTCTTGTGTTTGTGCCTGATCGACATTGGTCGCAAAGGCCTGCCTGTCGTCAAACACCAGCTGGCTGATTTCCCGGCCTGCGGTTTCAATCTGGTAGGTCTGCGCCTCCAAGCGCGAGGTCAACGCTTGGCTTTCTAAGCCATTGGTGAGGCCAGCGCCTGGTGTGTAACGAATGCCAATGAAGTAACTGGCCTGATTGCTGCCAGTCACCGCGTTGTTGTTCAGTGGCTGGTCTAAGCGCGCGTAGGCTTGCGGCCAGCGCTCGGATTGTTTGGCTTCTAGCTGTGCGGCGACTTGGGCATATTCCAGACGCGCTTTTTCGACCAAATCATGCGACGCGGTCATGCCCGCCCAATCGAAGCTGGCCAGCTGCGCGCGAAACGCTGCGATTTGCTCGGGCGTTGCAGGCGGCATGGCTGTGGCTGCCTTGGCCCACGCTTGGTCAGCAAGATTCTCTTGGCCCGTCAGGCGAGTGAGGGCTCGCAATGCAACCGCGACGCTGTTTTTGGCACTCACGCGCTCGACCTGAGTTTGTAGCAATCGCGCGTTCACGAGTTCGAGATCAATGGCCGGTGACGCCAGCGCATTCACTCGGCGCACCATTTGTTCTTTATAGGCCTCGATTTCTGCCTCGGTGTCTTGCGCTGCTTGCTCGCGCATTTGAGCGGCCAATAAAGCCTGCCACGCATTGATGACCTGAATGGCCAAGTCTTGCTGCTGCAAGCGAGTTTGCAGGGCTGCCGTTGCCGCTTGCGCCTTCACCGCCTCCACGCGGGCATCGTTGACGCCGTTGTCCCACAGCGTGTGGTCTACCTGCAAGGTGGTCACGCGCGCGGACAGACCCGCGTCGTTCAGGTTTTTCTCGTTGACAACCGACAAGGTGGGCCACGCCGCGCGACGGGCGACAGACACATCTTGCTCAACAGCGCGCATGTTGGCCTGCGCACCTTTAACAATTGGGTTTTGTGCAATGGCCGCTTCAATCAAGCCCATCAAAGGCGCAGGCATGGCTGTGGGCTGACTAGTTACATCTGCGGCACTGGCTTGAAGCGTAACGGCAAACAAAGCGACCGCGCACATGCAAGACGACGCGCGTCTAACGTGCGCCACTTTGGCTATTAAAGAGGTCTTCATGGTCATCCCAAAAATGAAAGTAATAAATTGTAGCTATATTTAAGGGTTTGTCAGCGGTTTTTGGCTGCTTGAAGACATGCGTCGGGCGGGCTGCACACCCCACTTAACGCAACCCTGCCCTCGCACCGGCGTGCGCCACTTGGCCTACAAACGCCCGCTAGACCTTGCATTGCCCAGCGCCAACTCGCGCAGGCATTGAAATGCTAAATCAAGGGGCGAGACCAAGAAAGCGAAAAAGCGGTAAAAAGTCACAAATATGAATAGTAATATTTGTTTAGTAATTTCGCTCACCGCTCCAAGCCAGACTCCCACGCGGGCGCACGCTGCGCGTGGACCGTGCCGAATGCGGCTGTTGGCTTGATTTAGGGCTGCAGTGGCGGTGAATGGGTGATCACGCACTGGCGCAATGCGCGACACAAACCAGGCTGCTGGTCGCAGGGCCACGCCCACAGCGCCAACGCCAACCACTGAGGCGGCGTTGGCGGTTCAGACATTGGTGTGCAGGTCTTGGCGCCTAGAAACTCGCGCGTGGCGCAAATCAAGTAGCGACCACGCATGGGCTGCATGCAACCGCTCGCATTGTGATGCCGTCGCCGCCTAGTACACGCCCGGCTCGCCTTCAGGGCGCGTCTTGAAGCGCTTGTGCACCCAGTAGTACTGGTGCGGCATGGCTTTGATCATGTGCTCTAGGTGCACATTCATGGTGGCCGCGTCGGCTGCGTGGTCGCCACTGGGGTAGTTGGCCCAAGGCTGGCCAATGTGCACCTCGTAGCCTTCGCTGGTCATGCGCGTGGTCACCGGCGTCACCGCGGTTTTAGCCATGGTCGCCATGCGCGACAGCGATGTCACCGTTGCGGCGCTCACGCCAAAGAAGGGCACAAACACAGCGTCGCGGGCGCCCAAATCCATATCGGGCAATAGGTACAGCGCGCTGCCATTGCGCAGCACTTGCACGATGGATTTGCCCAAGTTTTGCCGCGCCAACAACGCCGGGCTGCCAAAACGCTCACGCCCCGCCACAATCCACGCGTCTAGGCGCGGCTTGTTTTGCTTGGCGTAAATGGTGGCAAACGGACGCTGTACATGCACATTGAGCGCCGTCCAACCCGCATCCAATCCCACAAAGTGCGGCGCAAACAACACTTGCGATGTGGTGGCGTCGTCGGTGAGGTGGGCGTACGCGCCTGTGAGCGTCAACCGTTTGGCCACAACCTCGGGGGCGCCATGCCACAGCCAAGCGCGGTCTAACAAGGATTGGCTAAACGCCACAAACACCTCGCGACCCAGTCGCCTGCGCTGGGCATGGGTCTGATCAGGAAAGCACAACTTCAGGTTGGTGGCCACCACGCGGCGGCGCTTGGGCGCGAGCGCATACAACAAGTAACCCGCCGCACGACCCAAACCCCGCAGCACAGGCAGCGGCAGCGGCGCCAAGGCACGCGCCCACAAGGGACCCAGCGCTTGGTCTAGGCTGTTGTCCACACCCTCGCTGTTGATGTCCGTGCCATCTGCAACGCAGACATCGACCTGCGCATCAGGTACCGGCACTGGCACCGGTGTTTGCGACTCGTCGCTCACAGCTGCCGCCCACCAAACAGGTGCGCCGCTGGCTGTACTTGGGTTTTAAAGTGCACTGTCAATGCGGATCCAGGTGGTTTTGGTTTCGGTGTATTTGTCAACCGCGTGCAAGGATTTGTCGCGGCCTACGCCGCTTTGCTTAAAGCCGCCAAACGGCACGGTGATGTCGTCTTCGTCGTATTGATTCACGTGTACGGTGCCCGCGCGCAACGCCCGCGCCACGCTGTGCGCTTTGTTGATGTCGGCCGTCCACACGCCCGCCTGTAAGCCGTAAACCGTTTGGTTGGCCACCTGCACCGCTTGGGCCGCATCGCTGAAAG
>JANREF010000249.1 GCA_030726195.1 Burkholderiaceae bacterium
GTGGCAGTAGTGTGCTCATAGTGGTGTGCGTGTTGGTAGGCTTGTCATGCGGTTACGGTTGACGGTTGCAGCGGTTGCAGCGGTTGCAGCGGTGGCTGCGTGCTTGGCGCGCGGCAGTGTTGGCGTTTGGGCAGTGGCGTATGGCTGTTGTGTGTGCATGTCCATTGACCAAAACCTACCGTTAACGGCCTGCGTGCAAACTGTAACTCTTGGTAACTCTTGGTAACTGTTATGTAGGTGAATGGCTGTTGGTAGCTGTTGATGGCTGTTGGTTGAGAGGTGTGGGTTATGCGTTGCGCGTGCCGCTGGCCACATGGCCGCTGGGGACGTGGCTGGCTGCCGACTCGACATGGCCTGTTTGGTCGTCAAAGAAAAAATCAGGCTCAAATTCGCGCAAAAACTCGCCTTTGGCCAAGCCGCCCAAGAAGATGGCTTCGTCGATTTCGATGTTCCAGTCCATGAGCGTGCGTATGGCGCGTTCGTGCGACGGTGCGCTGCGTGCGGTCACAAGTGCGGTGCGTATGGCAATGGGCAAGCCGTCGTGTTGTTGGCTGGCTTGTTGCATGCGTTGCAAGGCCTCTAGTAGGGGCTTGAAGGGCCCGCCCGGCAGCGGTTGGCCGGCGCGCTGTGACTCGTGTTGCACAAAGGCGTCTAGCCCTTGCTCCTGGAAAATGCGCTCGGCCTCGTCACTGAACAGCACGGCGTCGCCGTCAAAAGCAATGCGCAGTTCATTGGGGTGGGCGTTGGACGCGTGCACCGAGTGTGGGTAGACCTGCGCGGCGGGCACGCCTGCGGCCAAGGCCTCGCGCACGTCCGACAGATGTGTGGACAAAAACAAGTTGGCCTTGAGCGGCTTCAAGTACCGCCAAGGCGCGCGCCCGCGTGTGAAGCTGCCGCGCTGAATGGCCAGGCCGTAATGCTTGGCCGAGCGAAACACCCGCATGCCGCTGACTGGATCGTTGCGCGACAAAATCACGACTTCCACGGGCTGGGCGTTGGCATCGTTGAAGGCCAACAACTTTTGAACCATGGAAAACGCCACGCCGGGCTTGGCGGGTTCGTCCAAGCGGCTGAGCTGCAGCTGCATGTAAGTGCGGTCATCACCTTGCTCAAACGCGCGGTTCTCTTCTTCAAAGTCGAAGAGTGCGCGCGATGAGATCGCAACCACTAGTTTTCCGTCTAAGGTGCTGGCCATGGAAGGGTCGTTTTCAAGGGCGGAGTCAAAAGGGCAGTGACAGTGACAATGCAGGCGTGCCTGATTCAATGGTCGTGAATATCAACACGCCCCACATTTAAGCAGGCTTTAAAAACAAGCGGAACACCGGGTTATCGGTCTCGTCCACAAACGGGTAATTGAGCGTGGTTAAAAACGTTTTGAACGCCTTGTTGTCGGCTTTGGGCACTTGCATGCCCACCAAAATGCGACCGTAGTCGGCGCCTTGGTTGCGGTAGTGGAACAAGCTGATGTTCCAGTTGGGCTGCATGAGCGATAAAAACTTCAGCAATGCGCCGGGGCGCTCTGGAAATACAAAGCGCAGCAAGCGCTCGTCGCCGCCTTGCGTGTTGGGTCCGCCCACCATGTGGCGCACGTGCTCTTTGGCCAGTTCGTCGTGGGTGAGGTCTAAGGCGTCAAAGCCGCCGCGCCTGAAGTGTTTGGCCAGCTTGGGGCTTTCGCCTTTTTGGGTGGTCAAGCCCACAAACACGTTGGCGCGTTGCGCGTCGTTCATGCGGTAATTGAATTCGGTCACGTTGTGTGGGCCGCCAGGCAAGTCGCCCACCAGCTGCACAAAGCGTTTGAAGCTGCCGCGCTCCTCGGGCAAGCTCACGGCAAACAAGGCTTCTGTTTCTTCGCCCACTGCGGCGCGCTCGGCTACAAAGCGCAAGCGGTCAAAGTTCATATTGGCGCCACACAAAATGGCGGCGAAAGTGGGGCCCTTGAGCTTGTGCTTGGACGCGTATTGCTTGATAGCGGCTACCGACAGCGCGCCGGCGGGCTCCACAATCGAGCGGGTGTCGGTGAAGATGTCTTTGATGGCCGCGCACACCGCATCGGTGTCCACCGTGATGAACTCGTCCACCAAGTCTTTGGACACCCGAAACGTCTCGGCCCCCACCAGCTTTACGGCTGTGCCGTCTGAGAACAAGCCGACATCTGGCAGCGACACGCGCTTGCCCGCCGTGACCGACTGCATCATGGCGTCGGAGTCGTTCATTTGCACGCCAATGACCTTCACGTCTGGGCGCACGGCCTTGATGTAGTTGGCCACACCCGAAATCAGGCCGCCGCCGCCAATGGCTACAAACACCGCGTCCAGTCGGCCCGTGTGCTGGCGCAGCATCTCCATGGCCACAGTGCCCTGGCCTGCAATCACATCGGGGTCGTCAAATGGGTGTACGAAGGTCAGCCCCTTTTTTTGCTCAAGCTCTACCGCGTGGTTGTAGGCGTCTGTGAAGCTTTCGCCAAACAACACCACGTTGCCACCTAGGCCGCGCACCGCATCGACCTTCACATGCGGCGTGGTCGTGGGCATGACGATGAGTGCCCGCGCACCCAATTTGCCCGCAGCCAGCGCCACACCTTGCGCGTGGTTGCCAGCAGAGGCGCAAATCACGCCGCGCTTGAGCTGGGCCGCGCTCAAATGTGCCATTTTGTTGTAAGCGCCGCGCAGCTTGAAACTGAACACCGGCTGCTGGTCTTCGCGCTTGAGCAGCACCGTGTTGTTGAGCTTGGCGCTTAGGCTGTGTGCGGTGTCAAGGTCGGTTTCTTTGGCCACCTCGTAGACCTTGGCATTCAAAATGCGGGTCAGGTAGTCGGCTGGGCTGAGGCCGGCGGATGTGCTGCGTGGTGATGTCTTGGGCTGTGTGGCTGGCATATTCAAAATTCCTTGCAGCAAATCATACGCGCCACGCTGTGGGCAAAAAAAAGCCCCAAGCTTTGCAGCTTGAGGCTTAATCCACCAGTTTTGAGGAGGTGGAGGAGACAACTGTTTGCGACTGCACTTGAGTCGTGAGGCGTTACTTGTGAAAACCAGCACGCTACTACAATCGCGATGATGCTAAGTATAGCGGTTTGTTGCGTCGCAGCAAACACTTGTTTGGGTCTAAAAGCACAAAACGCATGAGGTTTTTGTCACCCACAACAACGTCGTCTCGACAGCCATCGAGACCAAGCTAGGAAGCAGCAATGGAATGCACAGTAACGTGGACGGGCGCAACCGGCACCCGATCCAACATGGGTTTTGTAGCGGAAACCGGCAGCGGCCACGTATTGACCATGGACGGCGCGCCCGACGAGGCCAAGCCTGAAAACGGCGGCGCCAACATGGCGGCCAGACCCATGGAGACGGTGCTGGCCGGCACTGGCGGCTGCACTGCCTACGACGTTGTGCTCATTTTGAAACGCGGACGCCACAACGTCACTGGTTGCAGCGTCAAACTCACCACCGAGCGTGCCGAAACCGAACCCAAGGTCTTCACCAAAATCCACATGCACTTTGTGGTCAGCGGCACCAATCTGCCCCAAGCTGCCGTCGAACGCGCTGTGGCCATGAGCCACGAAAAATACTGCTCCGCCAGCATCATGCTCGCCAAAACCGCCGACATCACCACCAGCGTTGAAGTGGTGGCTGCGTAACGGTGAGCCACAGACACCAGATCAAGTCTGGTGTGACGGGTGGTGGTGCGGTTACGGCTCCGGGTGGGAGTTATAGCTGCGCAGACACCAGATCAAGTCTGGTGTGACAAGCACGCAACGTGCAGCTCATGCGGCGAGGTGTGGCCAGCCACCCCAGCAACCTATGACCCTGCGACCCTGTCACCCCATCGCCCCATCACCCCATCACCCCATCACCCCATCACCCCATCACCCCGTCACCCTGTCACCCTCGGGCTTGACCCGAGGGTCTGTTGTTGAG
>JANREF010000250.1 GCA_030726195.1 Burkholderiaceae bacterium
CGGGCATCGAAGCCGCAGGCATGAACTGGTGGCCCCTGCAAATGGTGCGCGAACTGGACGACGCCATCTTGCACATGCGCACCAACGAACTCGACATCGGCACCTGGGTGCTCAAGACCGCCGGTGACGCCGCTGCCGTGCTGGCGTCTGACGCGACCTTGTTGGCCCACAAAGACCACTGGCTGGTGCGCGAGACCATAGGCTTGTTGCGCCGCACCTTCAGCCGACTGGACGTGAGCGCGCGCAGCCTGTTTGCGTTGGTCGAAGAAGGCTCTTGCTTCAGCGGCACCTTCTTGGAGTTGGCACTGGTGGCCGACCGCATTTACCACTTGGCCTTGCCCGACGCACCCGAGCAAGCCCCCACCATCGCCACCACCGCCGTGAACTTCGAGTGCTACCCCATGGCCACAGGGCAAACCCGCCTCACCCGCCGCTTCTACGGCGAGACCGAGCCTTTGGCCGCCATTCACGCGGCAATGGGCCAAGACCTGGACGCCGACGCCGCGTTCGCCTTGGGCTTGGTCACCGCCAACCCCGACGACTTGGACTGGGCAGACGAGGTGCGCATTGCGCTGGAAGAGCGCGCCACCATGTCACCCGACGCCCTCACCGGCATGGAAGCCAACCTGCGCTTCAACGGCGTAGAGAACATGTTCACCCGCGTGTTTGGTCGCCTAACAGCGTGGCAAAACTGGATTTTCCAGCGTCCCAACGCTGTAGGTGCCAAAGGCTCACTCAAGGTCTATGGCACGGGCGACAAGGCTGCATTTGACTGGACGCGGGTCTAAGGCACTGCGCTTTTAAACGTTTTTTAAGTTGTGCGGCGGCGAATCGGTGGCCCGCCGCAACCTCACTGGTTGCCACCCAACCACGTATTGAGAATCGGAGATACACATGTCAGGCATCAACTACAGCGAAAAAATTCCAAACAACGTCAACTTGAGCGACGACCGCACACTGCAGCGCGCGCTGGAGCAGTGGCAGCCCAACTTCATCAACTGGTGGGACGACATGGGGCCAGAGGGCAGCACCAACCACGACGTGTACCTGCGCACCGCCGTGAGCGTAGACCCACAAGGCTGGGCACAATTTGGCCACGTCAAAATGCGCGACTACCGCTGGGGCATTTTCTTGAACCCTGGCGAAGCCGACCGCACCATTCACTTCGGCGACCACAAGGGCGAAAAAGCCTGGAACGACGTGCCCGGTGAATACCGCGCCAACCTGCGCCGCATCATCGTCACCCAAGGCGACACCGAGCCCGCATCGGTGGAACAGCAGCGCCACCTGGGCGCAACCGCGCCAAGCCTGTACGACTTGCGCAACCTGTTTCAAATCAACGTCGAAGAAGGCCGCCACCTGTGGGCCATGGTGTACTTGCTGCACAAGCACTTTGGCCGTGATGGCCGCGAAGAGGCCGACGCGCTGCTGCAACGCAACAGCGGCGACGAAGACAACCCACGCATCTTGGGCGCCTTCAACGAAGAAACGCCCGACTGGCTGAGCTTCTTCATGTTCACCTACTTCACCGACCGTGACGGCAAATTCCAGCTGTGCGCGTTGGCCGAGTCCAGCTTTGAGCCACTGGCGCGCACCACCAAGTTCATGCTCACCGAAGAGGCGCACCACATGTTTGTGGGTGAAAGTGGCGTCTCACGCGCCATTCAGCGCACCTGCCAAGTCATGAATGAGCTCAAGACCGACGACGTGAACAAGCTGCGCGCCGCAGGCGTGATCGACTTGCCCACGCTGCAGCGCTACTTGAACTTCCACTTCAGCGTGACCATAGACTTGTTTGGCGCCGACGAGTCCAGCAATGCGGCCACGTTCTACAGCACCGGCATCAAGGGCCGCTACGAAGAAACCAAGCGCGACGACGACCACGTGCTCAAAGACCGCACCTACCCCGTGCTCGAAGTCAAAGACGGCCAGCTGGTGCAAAAAGATGTACCCATGCTCAATGCGCTCAACGAAGTGCTGCGCGACGACTACATCAAAGACAGCGTGGGCGGCGTTGAGCGCTGGAACAAGGTCATCACCAAAGCGGGCATCGACTTCCAGCTGCGTGTGCCACACAAGGCTTTCAACCGCAACATCGGCGCATTGGCCGGTGCCAACGTCACGCCACAAGGCGAGGTGGTGAGCGAGACCGAATGGCGCTTGCGTGCCGGCGAGTGGCTACCCAGCACCGATGACCGCGCCTTTGTGGCCAGCCTCATGCACAAAGTGGTCGAGCCCGGCAAGTACGCCAACTGGATTGCGCCACCCGCAGTTGGCATCAACCGCCAAGACCCCAACTTTGAATACGTGCGCTTCAACTAAGCCACAGCGATAGACCTGCCATGAACGCACTCAACCCAGACGCAACCGCCACCAGTGGGGTGCTGGAGCAGCACCTCATTGACCCGGAAATTTGCATTCGGTGCAACACCTGTGAGGCCACCTGCCCCATCGGTGCCATCACCCACGACGACACCAACTATGTGGTGGACGCCGACAAGTGCAATGCCTGCATGGCTTGTATATCGCCCTGTCCCACCGGATCGATAGACAACTGGCGCACAGTGTTGCGTGCCAAGGCCTACACGCTGGAGGAGCAATTGGGTTGGGATGAGCTGCCAGAGCAGGTTGAAATCAATGCACAGGCAATGGCTGCAAGCACCGCTGCAACCCACGCCGGTGCATCTGCAGCTGACGGCGCTGCCGCTTCGCCGTCCGACGCTGCATTGTCGGCAAACGATGGCGACGCTGCACACGCGGACAGCACGACAGACCATGCCCCGCAAGCCATGCCCATGAGCGCGACGCTGCCGCCCTGGTCGGCCGCCCATGCCTACACCCAGCTGTACGGCCCCAAGGCAGCCAGCCCGTTTGTATCGGCCAAAGTGGTGGGCAACCACCGCGTGACCGATGCCGCACGCGACGGCAACGAGGACAACGACACGCACCACATCGTGCTGGACTTTGGCGACATGCCGTTTCCTGTATTGGAAGGCCAGTCCATTGGCATCATCCCACCGGGCACAGACGCCAAAGGCAAACCCCACCAGCCCCGTCAGTATTCGATTGCCAGCGCACGCAACGGTGAGCGCCCCGGCTACAACAACGCCTCAATCACCGTCAAGCGTGTACTCATAGACCACAACGGCGCACCCACGCGCGGTGTGGCCTCCAACTATGTGTGCGACCTCAAGGTCGGCGACACCGTGCACGTGGTTGGCCCATTTGGCGCGTCCTTCCTCATGCCCAACCACGCGGGCAGCCACATTGTGATGATTTGCACCGGCACCGGCAGTGCGCCCATGCGCGCCATGACCGAGTGGCGCAGGCGCGAGGCGAAGACAGGGCAGTTCACCGACTCACAGTTGCTGCTGTTTTTTGGCGCGCGCTCACAAGCAGAGCTGCCCTACTTCGGGCCGCTGCAAACACTGCCCAGCAGCCTCATCACCACCCACATGGCGCTGTCGCGCGAGCCGGGCCAGCCCAAACGCTACGTGCAAGACGCCATGCGCGACGAAGCGCAAGCCCTAGCCGCGCTGCTCACCAACCCGAACGCGTATTTTTACGTGTGTGGCCTCAAGGCCATGGAAGCCGGTGTGTTGCAAGCGCTGCAAGACATTTGCCAACAGCACAACATCGACTGGGCCAGCACCGCGGCCCACATGAAGGCAACAGGTAGGCTGCACCTAGAAACCTACTAAACCACGGCGCGCGCTGGGTTTGCGGTACGTCAACGGGCCGGCCCCAAGCCGCACGTCGTTGGCGTTGGCTTAGTGCTTGGGGTGTAGGGATTGGCTTAACGGTTAGATCAGCGGTTGACACTCGTGTTGGCTCAGTCGTCGGCGCGCTAGGTTCAGTAGTTGTATCGGTATTTGTATCGGTGGTGGCATC
>JANREF010000251.1 GCA_030726195.1 Burkholderiaceae bacterium
TGACTGGTGCCCAAGTAGGCGCTGATCACGTCTTCGTTGGCGCGCACTTCTTCGGGCGTGCCGTCGCCAATTTTTTTGCCGTAGTCCAACACCACGACGCGGTCAGAAATGTCCATCACCACGCCCATGTCGTGCTCGATCAGCACGATGGTGGTGCCGAACTCATCGTTCACATCCAAGATGAAGCGCGACATGTCTTGTTTTTCTTCCAAGTTCATACCGGCCATGGGCTCATCTAGCAGCAGTACTTGTGGCTCCATGGCCAGTGCGCGGCCCAAGTCCACGCGCTTTTGCAGGCCGTAGGGCAGTTGGCCCACAGGTGTTTTGCGAAACGCTTGAATTTCCAAGAAGTCGATGATTTGCTCAACAAATTCGCGGTGCTCAGCCTCTTCGCGCGCCGCTGGGCCTATGCGCAAGGCTTGCAGCAATATGTTGCTTTTCATGCGCAGGTTGCGCCCGGTCATGATGTTGTCGATCACGCTCATGCCCTTGAACAAGGCCAAGTTCTGGAAGGTGCGGGCGATGCCCATTTCCGCCACTTGGCGGCTGTTCATGTGCTTGAAGGTTTGCCCTTGGAAGGAAATGCTGCCTTCTTGTGGCTGGTAAACGCCGTTGATGCAGTTGAGCATGGAGCTCTTGCCTGCGCCGTTGGGGCCAATGATGGCGCGCACTTCGTGCTTGCGTACGTCAAATGAAATGTCGGTCAGCGCTTTGACGCCGCCGAACCGCAAGCTGATGTTGTTGACATCCAGTATGACGTCGCCTATTTGTCGTTTAGCCATGTTGTGTGGTGCTTCTATGAGAGATTGTGGTGAGCGGGAACAGCTGTTGTCGGTAGGTCTGGCGTCAGATCTAAGGCCTGCCGTCAAGCGGCAGATTTCACAGGTGCAAACACTTGCGTGTCGGCAATGCGCAGCGTGGCACTCACGCTGCCGGTGCGCCCGTCTTCAAACTTCACCTCGGTTTTGATGAACTGCTCGGTCTTGCCGCCGTAGAGCGCGTCGACCAGTTCGGAGAATTTGTCGGCAATAAAGCCGCGGCGAACTTTGTTGGTGCGTGTGAGCTCGCCGTCGTCGGCGTCCAGTTCTTTGTGCAGCACCAAGAACCGGTGAATTTGTGAGCCTGCCAACATGTCGTCGCGGCTCAGGTCGGCGTTGACTTGCTCTACACACTCTTTAATCAGTTGGTAGACCTCGGCTTTTTGAGCCAAGTCGGTGTAGCCCGCGTAGGGCAGGTTGTGTCGCTCGGCCCAGTTGCCCACGGCGTCAAAGTCGATGTTGACCATGACGCACACGCGCTCGCGCTGGTCGCCGTAGGCCACAGCCTCTTTGATGAATGAGAAAAACTTGAGCTTGTTTTCAACATATTTGGGCGCAAACATGGCACCGTCAAACAAGCCGCCTTTGATACGGCCCACGTCTTTCACGCGGTCGATGATTTTTAAGTGGCCGTCGGCGTCCAAAAAGCCTGCGTCACTGGTGTGGTACCAGCCGTCTGCCGATAAGACTTCGGCGGTAGCGGTGGGGTTTTTGTAGTATTCCTTGAGCAAGCCTGGCGACTTGACCAAAATCTCGCCGGTGTCACTGAGTTTGATTTCGACACCGTCGCATGGCACGCCAACCGTATCGGCTTTGGCTTGGTGGTCGGGCTGCAGGCACACAAACACGGCGGTTTCCGTCGAGCCGTACAGCTGCTTGAGGTTCACGCCAATAGAGCGGTAGAAGCTGAACAAGTCTGGGCCAATGGCTTCGCCAGCGGTGTAGGCTACACGTACGCGAGACATGCCGAGGTTGTTGCGCAGCGGGCCGTACACCGCTATGTTGCCTAGGGCGTACATGATGTTGTCCACAAGCCCCACAGGCTTGCCGTCCATTTTGGTGGGGCCGACGCGCTTGGCAACGTCCATGAAGTAGTGGAACATGCGGCGCTTGATGTTGCTTGCATCTTCCATGCGGATCATCACGCTGGTGAGCAAACCTTCAAACACGCGCGGTGGCGCGAAGTAGTAGGTGGGGCCGACTTCTTTGAGGTCTATAGACACGGTTGCGGCCGACTCGGGGCAGTTGACCACGTAGCCTACAGACAGCCACTGGGCGTAGCTGAAAATGTTTTGGCCAATCCAAGCCGGTGGCAAGTAGGCCAGCACCTCGTCTGCGGGTGTGAGTTTGTCAAACTGTGCGCCTACGGTGGCGCGGTCCAGCAAGCTCAGGTGCGTGTGCACCACGCCCTTGGGGTTGCCCGTGGTGCCAGATGTGAAGAACATGGCGGCCACATCGTTGGGCTGGGCCTTGGCTGCCTCATCACGCACAAAGTTGGGGTTGCTGGCATTGAAGGCGCGTCCGCTCTCGATGAGCTGGTCTATGGCCGACAGGCCCTCTTCTTCGTAATTGCGCAGGCCGCGTGGGTCGTCGAAGTAAATGCCGCACAGCTGTGGGCATTGTTCACGAATTTCCAGCATCTTGTCGACTTGCTCTTGGTCTTCCACCACGGCGTAGCGGATGTCGGCATTGTTGATGGGAAAGACGCACTCAGCGCCGGCGGCGTCTTGGTACAAAGGCACAGGCACCGCGCCCAATGACTGGGCGGCCAGCATGGTGGCATACAAGCGTGGGCGGTTGGCTCCAATGACCACCAAATGCTCGTGCCGCTTCAAGCCCGCCACGTGCAAGCCGGCAGCGATGTGTTGCACCATGTCAGCCAAGTCGGCCCATGACAGGGCTTGCCAAATGCCAAAGGCTTTTTCGCGCATGGCCGGTGCTGTGGGGCGCGTCTTGGCGTGGTGTGCCAGCAGGCTGACAAAGGTGTGTTGCATGTGTTGTCTCCGTTGGCTGTGCGCCACGATGCTTGATAACTTGCGTCCATAGTAGAGATTCATTTGACGTTTGGTTGTCAGTTCGACGACAATCAGCGGGTCAACCCTCCTAGGACTTTCCCTAGAATTTCCCCTCAAAACCGAGCTTTGTCGCCATGCCGTCAATTGATCAACTCAAAAACCGGGCCAGAAGCCTGTCCGACCACGAGTTCGAGCAGATTGCGTGGCTCAAAGAGCTCACCGCTGATGAGCGTGCGCACGTGCGCGCCGAAATGCTGGTCACGGTGGTCGAGCCAGGCGACTACGTGGTGCGCTTGGGCAAGCCCGTGTCGTACTGGTTTGGCCTCATTGATGGCTTGCTGAAAATGAGTAACGACGACAGCCGCGGCTCGGCCGTGACATTCACTGGGGTAGCACCCGGCGGCTGGTTTGGCGAAGGCACGGTGCTCAAGCACGAGACCTACCGTTACAACATCCAAGCCCTGCGCACCAGCCGTGTGGCGGGCATTTCGGTAGAGATGTTCCATTGGCTGATCGCGCATTCATTGGGCTTCAACCGCTTTGTCATGTACCAGCTCAATGAACGCTTGGGGCAATTCATTGCAGCGCGTGAAATTGACCGCTTGAACGACCCCGATTTGCGCGTGGCCAGAAATTTGGCCTCCATGTTTGACCCCAGCCTGTATCCGGGCGTGGCGCAAATGCTGCGCATCACGCAACAAGAATTGGCTTACTTGGTGGGGCTGTCCCGCCAGCGTGTGAACGAAGCACTCAAAGTGTTGGCCGCTCAGGGCTGGATCAGCGTAGAGTATGGCGGCTTGCGCGTGCTAGACCTGAACGCGCTGCGGTTTGGCGAATTGCCCAGTGCACCAACCAAGACAACAACCAAGACAACAACCACGATGTAGTGCCGCAGGGCTGCACTGTGCGCCAGGCCATGCTTTTTATTTTCTTTCTTTTTCCATCTCTATTGATTCATTTTTTTAACGTTGAGAAACGCCCAACATGACTGATAACAACGAACACCCTGATTCACGCAAACCCACGCTGCGCGCCGGTGCGCGC